>NZ_JACJON010000031.1 GCF_014695585.1 Microcoleus sp. FACHB-831
TTACGGCGGAGGGCATAGAAACCAAAGAACAGCTTGACTATTTGCAAAAGCGGGGGTGTGAAGAAGGTCAGGGTTTCTACTTCAGTCGTCCTATCCCTGCTGATGCGATCGCCCTGTTACTAAAAGAAAGTTTTCAGCCGATGGAGGCGCTTGTAGCATAGAGAGAATTGGAAGACTCAATTTCCCAAAGTTTATCTAGAACTTACGCATTTTCAGGCATTTTCAAGGTAATTTTGCTCTCAATGCGTAAGTTCTCATCTATAAAGCACTTTGGTCAATCTTTCTAAAGATTTGCTGCTGCAAAGGTGTTGCATTGTGCGGGATCTCCCGTCTGAATACCCTGCTTGAACCACCTGGCTCGCTGTGCTGAACTACCGTGCGTAAAAGAATCCGGGACAACATACCCTTTGGCTTGACTTTGCAAGCGATCGTCGCCAATACTGCTAGCAGCATTCAGCGCCTCTTCAACGTCGCCTGCTTCAAGAACTTGCCGCGAACGATTAGCATGGTTTGCCCACACACCAGCGAAACAGTCTGCCTGTAACTCTAGCCGGACTGAAAGTTGGTTCGCCTCTCTTGCATCGACTTGACGCTGCAATGTCTGAACTTTACCAGAAATTCCCATTAAGTTCTGGACGTGATGGCCAACTTCGTGAGCAATTACATATGCTTGGGCAAAGTCTCCCGGTGCGTTGTACTTATACTTCAAATCTCTATAAAAGCTTAAGTCAATGTAGACTTTTTGATCGCGGGGGCAATAGAAGGGGCCAACTGCGGATCGGGCATAACCACATGCAGACTCGACGGCATTTGAGTAGATAACTAATTTAGGCTCTACATAATTTGCTCCCATTTGCCGAAACAGACTATTCCAAGTATCTTCGGTATCTGCCAGAACAACTGAAACAAACTCAGCCATGCGATCGCTCGCTCCAGAAGTTTGCGTTCGAGTAGACTCTGGGTAGGAGCGATCGCTCGGCGCTTGTTGTTGTCCTTGCTGGAAAACTACGCTTGGGTCTCCCCCCAAGAGAGCAACAATCACCGCCAGAAAAACTGCCCCAATACCACCGCCTACAACAGGGCCAGATACACCACTTCCGCGTCTATCTTCAACGTTGCTACTTCTACGACCTAATTCCCAGCGCATAACCTAAACCCCCCCCAAACTACTTAACTTGGCAGAAGTTACCAAGTTTTTATTTCACTTAACTTAGACTTTGGACAATTCACTCAAATTATTAGCGATCGCTTCATATAGATCCTCTGCCAGAGGGACGGCGCTGATTTATAGACGCTCTTACTTAGGGAAGGCTATACTTTGCGATCGCTTGGTTTTTTCCAATTCGATTTGTAAATGCGATCGCGCTATTGCCTCATGCCTGTCTTGCTCCAGGGCGCATAAAATAAGCGTCAAGCCTGTTCAGGTTAGCGTAGCTAGAGTAATAAGGAGCCAGAAATGAACCTAGCACAGTTAGTTCCGAGCGTGTGACAACTGCCTGCACCCGATAGACTTAAGTTGCTCCGTATCCTAGCGGAAGAGTTGGATACTAACGAGCATATTTCTCCTTTACAACCTTACAAAATCTATTATTTGCCAATTCCTTATAAAGCTTTTGGTACAGGTGAGACATTAATGCAAGCAATGCAGTCGGCTGATAATGAAGGTGACTAAAAAGGATGGTATATAGTGGTGCAAATGTGAATGTGTTAGCCTATGACAGTTAGCAAGTAGGCTCAACATTGCACATGAAACACATCAACGATCCGAAAGTTGCTGTCGATGCTGCAAGGTCTGATTCCACATCACCAGAAGATTTAGGTCTTCTTGCATCATCGCAGCACATTTTTGTCCGTGAAGCTGTTGCCGAGAATCCACACACTCCTGTTAGTACACTGAAAGCTTTATTTCCCTCGGCATTAGTTACAGACTATAGTGTTCGTATTGCGCTTGCACTCATCAAGAATCCAGCCTCTAGTTGTGAGTTTCTTCTCCCTGCTGCTTGTATGGTGCGAAATCATCTTTCGCTGTTTGAGCCGCGCAATTTCTATGCCATGTTGCTAATTGAAGCGATCGCCTCACACCCCCAAGTAACAGTCGAAGAGATACTACCGTTACTCGATCCGACATCGGTACCGCGTCATATACGAAACCGCATTGCGCGCGCTGCGATGCGAGAAGAACTTCTCATGGCATTATCTCAAGATCCAGCACAAACAGTTCGTTCTAACGCTGTCAAACGCCTTTCTATGCTCCAAGCAGAAAGTTCATAAATTCCAACAGTGCCTGCAAGTGCGTTGCAACGACACAAGGAAGTCCCTGGTGTTGAGCTTAAAGCTTTTGCAGCGAGCATTTATTACTGTGCTTAAACTCTTATAAAAGATTCCTTGAGTATCATCTCGGCTTTCACAAAAATATGATTTTTTTAATGTGCTACTCTACCAGCATTTTGTTAAATTTAAACTAATATTTTATCTATAACCATTTCCAAACTGTTTTATTTCAATGGACAGCAAAGAAAGTATTTTTACACAAAGGTTAGTTTGTAGATAAACACCCCTGGGCATATTTTATTTAAAATAAAATTTACACCCTAATAATCCTGATTTTTTGGATATTCCGTTTACACAATCGTAATGTTAAGTTTCGTCACTAAAATTTACAGTTTCTTACGCTTTAACCGCTCTAGTCCTAAAGGTTGATGCTAGTAACAGGGCGGGATCGAACAATATTCTTAGGGTGAGAAATAAATTTAAATAATTCTCATAACTCGGTTTATACCAATTCTCTTTTCACATTAAACACGAGCTAGACACAAAAGCTGAAGCAGCAGACAACGCTCGGAGTTGTCGGCTTAGTTCGCAAAATTAGAAATTGCTTTAGTACAGGAGCGATCGCCGGGATGAGGAGCAACCGCTATTGGTAGCTTGCTATCCCTTGGCGGGCTTTTTGTGTCGAGGTTCGCTTAGTTAGTTGAGCCAAACAAAATCAATTGAGCAAAGCATTCAAGTTTGACTAGGAAATTAACAAATGACTATTCACAACCAACCTGTTATTCATAAAGCCAGCACATCCTATGTTCTGATGCTGGCAGTTGTAGCTGCCATCGGCGGCTTTTTGTTTGGTTTTGATACTGCCGTCATTAATGGTGCGGTAGCGGCTTTAGGAAAAGCCTATCAAGCCAATAGTGTGTTAGTAGGATTGGCAGTTTCCTCCGCACTACTGGGTTCGGCGGTGGGGGCCTTCTTTGCCGGACAGCTCGCCGATCGCTACGGGCGCGTAAAAACAATGGTTGTAGCGGCTGGCCTGTTCTTCATCAGCGCCGTTGGTTCCGGTATTGCCTTTAACATTTGGGATTTCATGTTTTGGCGATTGGTGGGCGGATTGGCGGTTGGTGCTGCTAGCGTTATTGCCCCTGCTTATATTGCCGAAGTCTCGCCCGCCCACTTGCGCGGGAGGCTTGGCTCTCTGCAACAACTTGCGATCGTTACTGGTATTTTCGTTGCCCTGCTGTGCGACTACTTCATCGCTGTGGGTGCTGGTTCTGCCGAAGCCAACTTCTGGTTTGGAGTACCTGCTTGGCGTTGGATGTTCTGGACTGAGATACCGCCTGCGATCGCCTACGGAGTTGGAGCGCTGATGATTCCAGAATCACCCCGCTACTTGGTTGCCCAAGGTCGGGAAGCGGAAGCTGCGTCCGTTTTAGCAAAGGTTGTAGGTGGAGATGTTCAGGCTAAAATTGCGGAGATCCGGCAGACCGTCATCCGGGATCGCAAACCTGAACTGTCAGATTTATTCGGTAGGCATGGTCTTCTGCAAATAGTCTGGGTGGGACTTGGGTTATCTGTCCTGCAACAGTTGGTTGGCATTAACGTGATTTTCTACTACAGCAGCGTGTTGTGGCAGGCGGTGGGTTTCTCAGAACAAAACTCTCTGTGGATTACGGTAATTACCAGCGTCACCAATATCGTGACAACGCTAGTAGCGATCGCGTTCGTAGACAAATTTGGACGCAAGCCTCTACTCATTCTCGGTTCTATTGGCATGACTCTCACGCTGGGAACTTTGGCGAGCGTCTTTGGCAGTGCGCCTCTAGATGCAGCAGGCAACCCAGCCCTAACTGGAAATTCCGGCATAATTGCCCTGCTGGCAGCTAACCTCTACGTCTTCTGCTTCGGCTTCTCATGGGGGCCAGTCGTGTGGGTAATGTTGGGAGAAATGTTTAACAATAGGATTCGCGGTGCGGCGCTATCGGTAGCGGCTGCTGCCCAGTGGGTTGCTAACTTTGGAGTGTCTACTACCTTTCCACCACTCAAGGATGTGGGTTTAGGTTTTGCGTATGGTCTGTACACAATTGCTGCTGCAATTTCTCTGTTCTTTGTCTTGCTGCTGATTAAAGAAACTAAGGGCAAAGAACTTGAGGATATGGTGTAGTTGACTCTCCTTTGGCTAAAGCACAAAGGATTCTAGCGGCAGGCTCAAGCGGAGGATGAATCCACCCGCTTGAGCCTTCACGCTATTTGGGGACTGCCATCGATCTCACCCTCTACATCAGCTATAGCCATTGCAGCTACAGCCTCCTGAAGATTCAGAGGGCATGAAAAATCCAACCATTGGCCGTTATTTTGACTAGACATCTCTGAAATAAAATCAATCTCAGCTAAAGTTGCTTAAAACTAAGATGTGACAAAATATTTATTACTGAAAAATTAGTAATGTACTATCATATATCAAACAAAATCCGTAATAAAGTAAACAATTCATCGCTTAAAAATATGAGCAGCTACAATAATTAATAGAGGCAGCTCAATTATTCCCTAAAAATCAACGAGCAAAAATTGAAAAAGCTAAAGTGAGGATAATTAAAAAAAGTGGTGGTAGAAAAGCAAAAACATCATTATCTAAAATTGCCTGTAACCCCGCGATAAATCGCTGAATTGCTATTTGTTAATCCGCAAGCCATGAATCCTTTCAGCCTAAATTTGTAAGAATCTCTGCAAAAACTGTTAGAAAATTAACCGATTTGGGAACTCTGAGAGTATATATAGTGTTGTGTTCTCTGAGTAACGCGAATGAATGTCAGACCTGGTTATGCTGCTAAGGCTACTCAACAGTTCCCCCTGCGTCTGATTCTTATAGTTCCCTTTTTATTACAAATATTTGCCGCGGTAGGATTAGTTGGCTATCTCTCATTTATAAACGGGCAGAAAGCAGTTAATGACCTAGCCAATCAACTAATTGACAAAGCCAGTCAACAGGTTGACGAACACTTGGATACTTATCTGGCACTGCCACAGCAGTTGAACCAAATCAATGCAGATGCGATCGCTTCTGGACGATTGAATCTGAATGACCCCAAAGCTAGCGAGCAGTATTTCTGGAGTCAAGCCAGAGCTTTTAAAAATCTTAGCTACATTGGCTGCGCCTTACCAGATGGCAGAGAATCAGGCGCGGGACGTTGGGTAAATGGAGTCGATCTCCTCGTCTATGAAAATCCCCGCAGAGGCGGTCTGGCATCAGACTATCTCGCTGACAAGCAGGGAAATCGTGTCAGTCTTGTGCAAAGCTATCAAAACGATCCGTTAGCGAACCTTTGGAATAAACAAGTGCTGAGAACACGTAGACCAGGCTGGTCTGGGATCTCTACATTTGAGACAAGCACTGTAGAAATCGCTGAAGCAGGCAAGGCACTGGAAAGCCAAAACACTGTTTCCAATGTTGGGATCAATTACTATGTCGCAGTCCCCGCTAGGTATCCAGTTTATGACCAGAAGGGTAATCTGCTGGGTCTTCTGATGGTAGATTTGCTGCTAACAAATGTGAGTGAATTTCTTCGCAACCTGAAAGTTAGCCCTTCCGGACAAGTCTTTATCATGGAACGCGATGGCTTGCTGATTGGCAGTTCCAGCACTAAACCAGTGGTACACAAAGTCGATGGCAAAACAAGTCGGTTTAGTGCGCTAGAAAGCTCAGATCCGTTGATTCGCGCCGTGGCAGAAAAATTAAAAGAACAATTCAATAATTTCAAAACCCTGCAAAATACTCAAGAAATTGAGGTGAAATTCAACGGGCAGCGTCAGTTTATTCAGGTAACTCCCTGGCGCGATCGCTTTGGGTTAGACTGGCTGGTGGTTGTCACCGTGCCGGAATCTGATTTCAATTCCCAAATTAATGCCAACACTCGCACAACTATCCTCCTGTGTCTGGGAGCATTGGCAGTAGCAACGATTTTAGGAATCTACACCTCACGCTGGATTACTCGTCCGATCTTAAAGTTGAGCCAAGCATCCGAAGCGATCGCCACTGGACAGTTAGACCAAACGGTGGAAACTACCAACATCAAAGAGCTAGATGCGGTGGCGCAGTCCTTTAACCACATGGCTTCTCAGTTACAAGATTCCTTTAACGAACTGGAACAGACTAACGCCGAATTAGAAAATCGAGTTGAAGCAAGGACGGCAGAACTCTCACAAACCCTTACTGATTTGCGACATACCCAGATACAACTGATTCAGACCGAAAAAATGTCCAGTTTGGGACAATTAGTTGCGGGAGTAGCCCATGAAATTAATAATCCGGTTAACTTTATTCATGGCAACTTGATACATACAGAAGAATATGCCCAAAACTTACTGAATCTGGTGAACCTTTACCAGCAGGAATATCCCAATTCCACTGCAAACATTGAAGATGAGATTGAGGAGATAGACCTGGACTTTCTCAGGCAAGATTTTCCCAAGTTGTTAGCCTCAATGCGACTAGGAGCCGAGCGCATTCGGGAAATTGTTAAATCTCTCCGCAACTTTTCCCGTCTAGATGAAGCAGAATTCAAAGAAGTAGATATTCATGAAGGATTAGATAGCACATTACTAATCTTATTTAACCGCTTGAAACCAACTTCTGATCATCCAGGTATTCAAGTCATGAAAGACTATAGCGAAATACCGTTGGTAGAATGCTATCCGGGGCAACTCAACCAAGTCTTCATGAACGTGCTGTCGAATGCAATCGATGCGTTGCATGAATCCGATAAAAAACGTACCTTTCAAGAGATTGTAAGTAATCCAAGTACCATTCAAATTTCCACAGAACTAAGTCATTCTAATTGGGTAATTGTTCGCATAACGGATAACGGTCAAGGAATGGCAGAGGATGTGCGAACCAAACTTTTTGATCCCTTCTTCACCACCAAGCCAATTGGCAAAGGGACTGGTTTAGGACTCTCCATCAGTTATCAAATTGTAACTGAAAAACATGGCGGGAAATTAGATTGTTATTCCGCACCCGGACAAGGAGCAGAGTTTGCAATTGAGATACCCATTCGCCAAACTATAAAACCCCTGAACGGCGCGTTGGCGTAGCCCTTGGGAAGCGCGAAAGAGTATAGAACCCATTTGACATCTTACGGAGCCTAAATTAAGGTACTCAAAGCCGTCTCACCCTGCTCCGATGCCGTATTCCAGTGACCTCACCGATGAAGAATGGGAAATCCTTG
>NZ_JACJON010000032.1 GCF_014695585.1 Microcoleus sp. FACHB-831
TCTCGCTCAAAGTTCCCGTCTAAAAAGCCATTTCATAGGGGAACTGGAACTCAATGTGAACATCTTAACTTCTCCATTCTCAACACTGCTTAGAGCTTAACCGAGAAGTATTGGGAGGCCTCCTGGGAACGAGTTTTGAGTCTTTACCTCAAAAAATTCAAACTCGACCGCTGAGGATAGCTAAACAACCAAACCCAGTAATAATAGCACCAGAGACTTTATTCACAAGCTGCAACACCTCAGCGCTTACCTTAGTCCGAAGTACATCCACACCAGAACTAAGAATTAGCCACCATAAACTTGAACCGAAGAAAACGCCCACAGCCAACATTGCAGTTGAAATATAGTCGCGATCGCCTGCGTCTGCAAATCCAAAACTAGCAAACACAGCCGCATACGAGAAAATAGTCACGGGACTAGCCAGTGTAAGGAAAAACGTTGATGCATAAGCACCAACAAGATTATTTTCTTTCCCCTCCGCTAATTCCTCCGCTTGTTGGGATAAAAATATCTTCAGCCCTAGAATACAAAGAATCCCACCCCCAATAAAGTGAAGCCAGACTTGTTCGCGGAGCAAAAAAGTAGAAATGAAAGTTAGGCCAAATCCGGCAATAGCGCCATAAATTGCATCCGCAGTAGCCGCACCCAAACCAGAAGCAAAGCCAAATGCCTGCCCTCCAGCCAAAGTACGGCGAATGCAAAGCACGCCAACTGGGCCAACTGGTACAGCGATTGAGAAGCCGATTAGCAGCCCTCCGAGCAAAAAACTTATTAAACCAATTGTCATGGATCTAAGCTAGCTAGGAAGTTTTTTTCTTGGCACGAGTTGAAGTCGTTGTTGTCTTTTTAGCAGCCGTCTTCTTAGTTGTTGAAGAAGTTCCCGCTGCCTTACTCTTATTCGATGCAGCTGATTTGCTCGATTTCCCCGTTGATTTCGCAGTAGTTCCTCCCTTAGCAGCTAACGCTTGCAGGGCGGTTTCTATTGTCATGCTTTCCACAGTTTCACCTTCTGGCAGTGAAGCATTGGTTTTGCCATGCTTCACATAAGGGCCATAAGGGCCATCGTAGATATTCACTGGCTCTCCATCAGCAGGGTGAGCGCCCAATTCCCGTAAAGCTGCCTTGGACTTGCGTGCGCTTCCGCCGCGTCCGGTCTTGGGCTGTGCCAATAACTCTAGCGCACGTTCCAACCCAACGGTTAATACATCATCGCCAGTTTTAAGGGAGCGGAACTCTTTCCCTTCTTTACCCTGGTCGTGGACAACGTAGGGGCCAAACCGTCCCAATCCTGCTTGGACTTTACTGCCAGTTTCCGGGTGGACTCCCAAAAGACGGGGTAGCGCTAACAGGCCAACTGCCATATCCAGGGTCACATTTTCTGGGGTGACACCCTTGGGTAGAGAGGCACGTTTGGGTTTTTTATTCTCCTCAGTGGTATCGCCTAATTGGACATAGGGGCCGTAAGTGCCGATCAGAACATAAACTGGTTCTCCGGTTTCTGGATGCAAGCCAAGTTTTTCCGGGCCTTCTGTTTTCTGCTGTAGAAGGGTCTCAACTAGCTCAACGTTAAGGTCTGAGGGGGTAAGATCTTTGGGGATTGAGGCTTTTACTGGCCCGGATTCGTTTTCAGCTTCGACGTAGGGGCCGTATTGACCGATGCGGACTTTAGCTCCACCTAAATCGTCCAGTTCTATGGTGCGGGCTGCTGTGGCATCTATCTCGCTTTCCCTTTCCTTAACTTGCGTTGCCAGCCCTTTATCTCCCAAATAAAACTTTTTCAGATATGGCAGCCATTGTGCTTCGCCCATAGAGATATCGTCTAGGGTCTGTTCCATCTTGGATGTGAAGCTGGTATCTACCAAATCGGGAAAGTGTTCTTCAAGCAGACCTGTGACGGCGAAGGCGGTGAAAGTGGGAACGAGGGCGTTACCATTCATCTGAGCATAGCCGCGATCGATGATAGTACCTATGATGCTGGCGTAGGTGCTGGGACGACCGATTCCTTCACTTTCGAGGGTTTTTACCAGGGAAGCTTCGGTGTATCGGGCTGGTGGCTGAGTTTCGTGACCGATGGAATCTAGGGCTTTGCAGCGTGGCTTGTCGCCCACTTCGAGCGGAGGTAGGATTACTTCCATGTTTTCAAGTGCGGCATCTGGATCGTCTGAACCTTCGACGTATGCGCGTAAGAAGCCGTCAAAGTCGATACGTTTGCCGCTAGCACGGAAACCCGCATCTTCGACTTGCAACTGTACTGTAATTTGAGTTTGCTGGGAGTCCGCCATTTGGGTAGCGACAGTGCGCTTCCAAATCAAGTCATATAGTGAAAATTCGCGACCGCTTAAGCCTGTTTCTTGGGGAGTGCGGAAGGTGTTTCCAGCGGGGCGGATGGCTTCGTGGGCTTCTTGAGCGCCTTTGCTCTTGGTGGTGTACTGGCGGGGTTGGGGGCTGAGGTATTGGGGGCCGTACATTTGCTCGACACAACTGCGGGCGGCTGCGATCGCTTGTTGCGATAAGTGTACGGAATCCGTCCGCATATAGGTAATATATCCCTGCTCGTACAAACTCTGAGCAGTCCGCATTGTGTCACGCGCCGATAAGCCCAGTTTCCGGTTAGATTCCTGTTGCAGTGTCGAAGTCGTAAACGGCGGTAAAGGTTTGCGAGTAACGGGGCGTCGCTCTAAATCTGCCACGGTCCAAGTTTTACCAGCCAGTCGCGCTTCTAAGCTTCTAGCTTCAGCTTCACTCAGCAAAATCACGTTCCGACCAGCAGTAATTTGCCCCGTAGCTTCATCAAAATCGCTGCCCGTTGCTACCTTAGTTCCTCTGAGGGTGACAAGTTTTGCTTCAAATGGCGTCTTGTCTTTGTCTAAAGTTGCTTTGAGATCCCAGTAACTACCCTTGCGGAAAGCACGCCGCGCACGTTCCCTTTGTACCAACAGCCGCACCGCTACAGACTGAACTCGCCCTGCTGATAAGCCATAGGAGATTTTTTTCCACAGCAGGGGCGAAAGCGTGTAACCCACAAGGCGGTCGAGAATGCGCCGCGTCTCCTGAGCGCGTACAACCTGCTCATCAATATTGCGGCAGTTTTTCAGAGCGTCGCGGATGGCTTCTCGCGTGATTTCGTGGAATACCATGCGCTTGATGGGCACCTTGGGCTTTAGCAGCTGGAGCAAATGCCACGATATACTTTCGCCTTCGCGGTCTTCGTCAGTTGCCAGAACTAATTCGTCGGCTTCTTTTAGAGCATTTTTTAGCTGGGTGACAGTTTTCTTTTTGTCCTTGGGGACGATATACAAAGGTTCAAAGTTAGCTTCCACATTGACGCCCAGCTGCGCCCATTTTTCCCCTTTATAGGCTTCGGGAATTTCGCTAGAAGATTGGGGAAGGTCGCGCACATGACCCATCGACGCCTCAACGATGTAGCTGGAGGGCAGGAAGTTACGAATGGTACGTGCTTTAGTGGGTGATTCGACGATAACGAGGGTTGTCATGGGGGCTTGTTAAGTAGCAGCTGGGCTGAACAGTCTAATTTAAATAATTTATGCCAAATGTCAAGAGGTGCGAACGAGTAGCTTCACGGATCTAGCGATGGTATGCCGACTCGAAATGAATTTCGCTCTAGGTAGCGGTGCATTAGCGCCGCTAATACCCGAAGCTAGCTCAAGCCGCATATAAGGCAAGCCATTCGGCCAGTTGCAACAGATTTGGGGACTTTTGCCATAGTGCGGGGGTGAGGTTAGCAAGACCAAGATCGCTAGCCTTAATGTCAAGCTATCTCAATTTCTAACTTACTGCTGATGGGTAAGGCTGTCGAACCGTAGCTGACGCTAGCAGAGATCTAGATTATTTTGGAGATGTGGGCAGCGATCGCACGCCTTAACTCTTATTGGTGGCAGCAGTCCATCCCGCAAGCATAGTGTTGTGCGACGCCTGAGACAAAAATATTTCAGGAGAATAATTTATGCAACCGATTCGACAAGGCGACGTAATTTTACTGCCTGCGGAGCAAGTCGAGGGAAAAACGCTACCTCACCTGACCTTAGCAGAAGGCGAGGTGACTGGACACGCACACCGCATCAGCGACGGACAGGCGGAATTGCGCGAAGAGAAAGGAATCTTATATTTGCGGGTACTTTCCCCGGAGGCAACTTTAACCCATGAGGAGCATAAGGCAATTAAAATTCCTCAAGGCAGTTGGATGGTGAGAATTCAGCGCGAATACGAGCCTAATTCTTGGAGATACGTTGCTGACTAGGGTGAAAAAGGTTATTGATAATCCCGGAAAAGGGGAGAGCGATCGCGATCCCCCGCCCCTTGGCTAACGCGCTTTCCACCGCGCCAATCGAGCTTCAAAAAATCTCTGAAGCCGTCAAGGCATCATAGGCAACTAACGCATTTGAAGAACAATTTTTTTATAGGCCTTATGCTGCCGTGAAACATTTTGTAACACTCAAAAGCTCCGCAGCAACAATAATTCATAGAGTGCGGTACGCTATGATTTTCTAAAAAATTTATAACCTAAATGATGTAATAAATAATTAATAATTTGTCAATTAAGTTAGCCAATTAATTATAATTTTATTTTAAAAGAAAATATATGAATTAGTACCTATATGTTGAAGATAATTAAATTATAATTTCATAAAAACATTAATCTGAGTAATTGAGGCTAGTAACTTTGATTAAAGTAGAGCGGTATTGAATTGCCATCATCGGGCTAAAAGCGGGGAAATCTTTCAGGCGATAGTCAAGCATTAGGGGTTGTTGTTGCCGAGAGAAAATAGCTGTAGCGTATGCGATCGCCCTATCAACCTCTTCGTGAATGACGAGCAACTGACCAGTCGCTATGGGAATTGGGAGCGATCGCAGAGATTTTTTGCGGGCGATCGCCCCACAAGCTTGCCAGCCAGATTTACACTAAAGTGTAAAGGCGAATAGCTGGCATTCTATTTTAAGGAATATTTTGTACCCTTCGCCCAGATGGTGCGATGCGAGCGTACTAGCCACCAGCAATGTCAAATCCAGTTGATTGCCCGTAATAAATTCTGTACGCAGTATGGGTAAGCTACTGGATTTGATATAAATTGTCTAATCAGGGCTTACCTGCCTGCTATCTTGAAAATCATACAATGGCTGTGAACGACTCGTTTTTATCAAATTTATCAAGCTGGGGGTCAGCTCCGCAAAAGTTCTTCAAACGGGAGTTGTTGCCCCTCTTAGCAGATTTGCGGCTGGCGATTTTCTTGCTTTTAGCGATCGCGGTCTTTAGCGTTTCTGGCACTGTCATTGAGCAGGGGCAATCCCTGGCATTTTACCAATCCAACTATCCAGAAAACCCAGCTTTGTTTGGTTTCCTCACCTGGAAAGTTCTCTTAACGCTTGGCTTAGACCACGTTTATCGGACTTGGTGGTTTTTAGCCATACTCATTTTGTTTGGCAGCAGTTTAACAGCTTGTACTTTTACGCGCCAATTTCCTGCTTTAAAAGCTGCCCGTCGCTGGAAATTTTACGACAAACCGCGCCAGTTTCAAAAGTTAGCTTTAAGCGCTGAATTAGAAACTGGCTCTTTGAATTCTTTAGCTACATTGTTGCAACAGCGGCGCTACAAAGTTTTTACTGAAGGGAATACGCTCTACGCTCGTAAAGGCATAGTCGGACGCATTGGCCCGATTGTCGTCCATGCGAGTATGTTAATCATTCTTTTGGGCGCTATTTTAGGCTCGATGACAGGCTTTGTTGCTCAAGAAATG
This sequence comes from Microcoleus sp. FACHB-831, assembly GCF_014695585.1. Classification (NCBI taxonomy): domain Bacteria; kingdom Bacillati; phylum Cyanobacteriota; class Cyanophyceae; order Oscillatoriales; family Microcoleaceae; genus Microcoleus; species Microcoleus sp. FACHB-831. The sequence continues at coordinate 5,754 of NZ_JACJON010000032.1, forward strand.
GTTGCTAGTGGCGAAACTTTTCAGATTAAAAATATTTTCGATGCTGGACCTTGGGCAAAAGCGGAAGTCCTCAAAGATTGGGCAGTGCGAGTGAATCGCTTTTGGATTGACTATACTCCTAATGGTGCTATTGACCAGTTTTATTCCGATCTTTCTGTCGTGGACAACCAAGGGACAGAAATTGACCGCAAGACGATTCACGTTAATGAACCGCTGCGTCACAATGGAGTAACTTTATATCAGACTGATTGGGGTATTTCCGCTATCCGATTGAAGTTTAATAACAGCCCTATTTTGCAGCTGCCAATGTCGCCGTTAGATACCAACGGCAAGGGGCGAATTTGGGGAACTTGGATTCCTACTAAACCGGATTTGAGCGAGGGCGTTTCTCTTTTAGCTAGAGATTTACAAGGAACGCTGCTGCTTTATGATGCCAGCGGCAAATTGATTAATACTATCCGTGCTGGAATGTCACTAGATGTAAATGGGGTAAAGTTAACTATTGCTGATGTTGTAGGCAGCACTGGGTTGCAAATTAAAGCAGATCCCGGTATTCCACTTGTTTATGCAGGCTTCGGTTTGTTGATGTTGGGCGTGGTTATGAGCTATGTTTCCCACTCGCAAATTTGGGCATTAGAAAAAGGTACTTCTGTTGGTTCTGGGAAGGAGTTAGTAACGTATCCTTTTTATGTGGGTGGAAGGACTAATCGCGCTCAGGTAGCTTTTGAGCGAGAAGTTATGGAAATTTTGGATCAACTGGCGGCATCACCCAAAGAGCTGCCCGTTGTTACAACTGAAACCGTAGCTAGCTAAGATGATTTAAAAGGCGATCGCCTTTTATAATATTTAACCTAGAGGCGTTCTATGCAACGTCTCTAGAAGCCGTTCAAAAGTATGAAGATTGCGGTATCCGCGAGCGCGCATACATCTACCTATAAATTTAAATACATTGTTGCCAATCTTATTCTAAGAAATTTTATTTCCCAGTTATACTTACTAAATATTACCTATTTATTTGTTTATTTAATTAATAATTATTTAATTCTAGTATTTTACCACAAGCAGGCGGCAAATTGATGAGTAACATCAAAAAGAGAGTCCTGGTCGAGTTGATTGCGATCGCGGCTGTTGCCATGTTGGGATTTACGATGGCAACTTTTAAGTTATCAGAGATAATTAGCAAGCTGGCGTGCGAACGTCAGGAATCGCAAATTGTAGAATTTTTTGCTTTTATTTTAATTATGTCGCTGGCTTTTGGCTTTTTATTGTGGCAGATCTGGGGAAATCGGCACAATAAAGAGCTATTACAGATAAACTCAGAAAGCGAGTACCGCTTTCTATTTGAAAACAACCCACATCCCATGTGGGTTTATGACCAAAACACCTTAGAATTTTTGGCCGTTAACGATGCCGCTATTAATCATTACGGCTATTCGCGAGAAGAATTTTTGAGGCGGACAATTCTAGACATTCGTCCTCCCGATGATGTCTCCCTTCTGTTGGACGTTATATCTGTAAGTTCTCCTGGCGTTAATATACCAGGCATCTGGAAACATCAGAAAAAAGACGGCAGCATTATTGACGTAGAAATCGTATTTCATACCTTAACATTTGCAGGTAGAGCTGCCAGATTAGTTCTTGCCACTGATATTACGAATCGCCTATGGGCAGAGCGGGCATTGCGGTCTAGCGAAGAAAAATATCGAACGCTGTTTGAAGCATCCGCTGATGCAATTTTTTTGCAAACTTTAGATGGTTTTGTGCTTGACGGTAACACTTCAGCGTGTGAAGTATTTGGTTATAAACAAGAAGAATTAGTTGGGCTAAGTTTAAAAGATTTATTTACAGAAGATACCGCTAATCAAGTAAAGGCTTTAATCGCAGAAAGGTTAACGGAAGGGTGTATTTTTATAGAAGGAATTAGTAAAAATAAAGATGGCACAATTTTTCCATCTGAAGTCAGAGTAAAACGGCTAACGATGTGCGGTATTGAAATGCTTATTATTTATGTAAGAAATATCAGCAGCCGCAAGAAAACAGAAGAAAAAGTTATTTTTCAAGCGTCAATACTAGATCAAGTTCGTAATGCTGTAATTGCTACGGATGTAGAGGGAAAGATTATCTATTGGAATAAGTTCGCCGAAAAATTATACCAATGGAAATCAGAAGAAGTAATTGGAAAAAGTATTTATGCGATCGCAGTTCCGCCCAACAGCCAAGAAGAAGCTCAGGAAATTATTGCGGGTTTGAATAAAAGTCTATATTGGGAAGGTGAATTTGTTGTAAGTCGTAAAGATGGCAGCACATTCACGGCTCAAGTGGTGGATGCAGTAATAAAAGACACCCAGGGTAAACCGACAGCATTTGTTGGCGTGAGTATAGACATTACAGAACGCAAGCAGGCAGAGCAAGCATTGCAATTAGTTGTCCGAGGAACTGCATCGGTAACTGGCAATGGATTCTTTTATGAGTTGGTACGTTATCTGGCTCTTGCACTTAAAGTTCGCTATGCCCTAATTGGTAAAGCGATAGACAAAACGGGTAATAAAATACAGACTCTTGCAGTGTGGGCGGGTGACGAGTATGGCGAAAACTTTGAATACGATCTCGCGGGTACTCCTTGTGAAAATGTTGTAGGTCAGGCTCTACGCTTCTACCCTTGCGGCGTGCAGAGTCTTTTCCCGTTCGATTCTCTGCTAGCTGATATGGAAGTGGAGAGCTATCTGGGAATTCCAATTTTTGATTCGCAAGGCAGCAAACTTGGGATTTTGCTGGTGATGGATGATAAAGAAATGGCAGAATCGCCTAGTGTAATTTCGATAATGAGCATTTTTGCAACAAAGGCGGGAGCAGAATTAGAGCGCAAAGCTGCTGAAGAAAAAATTGAATTTCAAGCGAATATTTTGGCTCAAGTGAAGGATGCTGTTATTGCCGTAGATAACTGCGATCGCATCACTTATTGGAATCAGGGAGCGGAATTTTTATATAATCTAAAAATAGATGAAGCACTAGGACAGCCTATAGATGAAGTAGCTAACTATCGCTGGGTTAAACCAGAAGATGAACGGGCGGCAAGTGAATCTTTGGTAGCAACAGGTTTGTGGAAGGGAGAAAAGATTGCTACTAGGGATAGTGAAGAAATTTATATAGAATCAACAATTAGCATACTTAAGGATAGTAATGCTAACCCTGATGGCTTTCTTTATGTATGCCGCGATATCAGCCCCCGCAAGCAAGCAGAAGAGGCATTGCGCGAGAGCGAGGAGCGGTTCCGACAGTTGGCAGAGAACATTCATGAAGTGTTTTATCTGTCGGATCTGAGGAAGCCTAAGATAATTTACGTCAGTCCTGCCTATGAAGAAATTTGGGGTAGCACCTGCGAAAGTTTATACAAGCAGCCCACTTCATTTATGGATGCCCTGCATCCAGAAGATCGAGATCGGGCGATCGCTTTCTACGCCCAAAAACAGCGGGGAGAGGATTGCGAACTAGAGTATCGCATCGTGCTGCCTGACGGAGCGATACGTTGGATTTGGGATCGCAGCTTTATCATTTGCGACGAATTTAATCAACCTTACCGCGTCTGCGGTCTTGCCCAAGACATTACCGAGCGCAAAGCCGCCCAAGCAGGACTGCAAAAAGCTTATGATGCCTTAGAGATTGCAGTAGAGCAGCGAACGAGTGAATTAGGTAGCGCGATCGCGCAACTAGGAAACCAGATTGCCGAACGCGAACGCATCCAAAAAGCACTCCATCAAAGCGAAAGGCGCTATCGTGCTATTTCTGAACTCACCTCTGACTATGTATATGCTGTCAGGATTGACCCCAATGGACAACTGGCGGTTGAATGGGTGACAGAAGCATTCAACCGCATTACAGGCTACAGCTTAGAGGAGATAAATACCCTCGGTGGTTGGATGCGGGTGATTCACCCCGATGATTTGGAAATTGGTAAAGTATTCGGCGAAGCCATCTCCTCCAATCAGCCATTTGTGGGTGAATACCGAATTGTGAGAAAAGATGGTGAAATACGCTGGCTTATCGATCGCGCCCAACCGGAGTGGGATGCATCTAGCTCTCGACTTGTTGGTATGATTGGCGGCGTGCAAGACATCACTGTTCGCAAGCACGCTCTTCAAGCATTGCGAGAATCAGAGGAGCGGTTGTCTGCTTTAGCAAAACTCGTCGAAGACATCGCTGCCAATATTCCAGGCTCGGTGTATCGCCTAGCTATAAAGGATAACGGAAATATTGAATTACCATTCCTCAGCGCAGGCACGCAGGAACTTACTGGAATAGCTCCCAAGGAGGCGATGGCCGATCCCTCGCTATTGCATACAATTATCCATTCTGATGACAAAGAGCAGTTCGTTCAACTTACTTCAGCATCAGTTGAGACTCTTGAGCCTTTCCGCCATGAATACCGCATTATCACAACATCAGGGCAATTAAAGTGGGTGCAAGATAGTGCCCGTTATTACCGAACAGACAAGGGCGATGTAGTTGCAGACGGCGTGGTTCTCGACATCACCCCGCGCAAGCAGGCAGAAGAAGCGCGGTGGGAGAGCGAGCAACGTTATCAAACTTTGGCAAGAGTATCGCCAGTGGGTATATTCCGCTCAGATGTGAGGGGACAGACTTTATACGCCAACGAACGAGCCTGCGAGATTGCAGGAAGGACACCCGAACAAGTCTTGGGAGGCGGCTGGGGACAAGCGTTACATCCCGACGATCGCGATCGCGTATTTGTCCTATGGGAACAAGCAAAGAAGGATAATTTGCTGTTTCAGTCAGAGTATCGCTTGTTGCGCCCAGACGGAGTACAGACGTGGGTACTTGCTCAGGTAGCCGCTGAAAAGGGGAACGACGGAGAAGTTATAGGCTACGTGGGGACAATTACCGACATTAGCGATCGCAAGCAAGTTGAGGAGGAAAAAACCAGTTTAATCGCCTCTCTACAAGAAAGTCAGGAACGTTTTAGAAGCGCATTTGAGCATACGCCAATCGGCATGGCACTGGTGGGAATCGATGGTGCTTGGTTGCAGGTTAATCGTTCGGTATCCGAAATTTTGGGTTATTCAGAAGCCGAATTGCTAAAGAAGAATTTCCAGGAACTCACTCATCCAGAAGATCTAGATAACAATCTTGACTGTAAAGACAAATTGCTGGCGGGTGAAATTCGCACTTACCAAATGGAGAAGCGATACATCCACAAGCTTGGTCGCATTGTATGGGTGCTGTTGAGTGTCTCTTTAGTAAAGAACTCTGAGGGCAAACCTCTTTACTTCATTTCTCAGATGCAAGACATCAGCGATGCAGTGGCGGCGGCTACGCAACGCAAGCAAGCTGAAGAGGAACGCCAAAAGTTGGTTTCTCTGGTCGAAAACAGCGCTGATTTCATTGCTATGGCTACGTTTGAAGGAGAACCATTTTATCTTAATGAAGCAGGGCGACAACTCGTTGGCCTCGATAGCGTTGAAGAGGTTCTGGCAAGTTCAATCTCTGACTATTTATTGCCAGAAACTTGGTTGCAATATCGCGATGTTATTATTCCCGCAGCTCTGCAAACTGGTTATTGGGATGGTGAAAGTCAGCTTCGCCACTTTAAAACGGGAAGACTCATCGACGTACAAATGAGCTTATTTATTGTGCGAAATCCCGAAAGTGGGGCACCTATGTGCTTGGCAACAATTCAGCGCGACATCACAGAACGCAAGCAGGCAGAGGCGGCGCTGCAAGAGAGCGAAGCGCGGCTGCAAATGGCTCTAAGTTGTGCGCTTATGGGTACTTGGGACTGGAACGCGATCGCTGACGAGGTGAAGTGGTCGGATAGTATTGAATTTCTCTTTGGTGTTAATCCAGGTTCCTTGGCTGGAACTTATGCAGCCTATCTAGACTGCATCCATCCAGAAGATCGCAACTGCGTGGAACAGGCGATCGCTCTTTCTCTTAAGGAAGGTAGAGATTATTACGTCGAGCATCGCATCATCTGGCCTGATTGGACAATTCGCTATGTAATAGCTAAGGGGATGGTCTTGCGGGACGCAACAGGACGTGCCGTGCGGATGACAGGGGCGATTGTCGATGTTACTGCGGCTCGACAAGCAGAAGATGCACTAAAACAGCAGAACGAGCGATCGCGTCTGATTGCCGAAATTGCTCAGCGCGTTCGTCAGTCTCTTAACCTCACTGAAATCCTCAACAAGACTGTCACAGAGGTGCGAGATTTTCTGGAAGTCGAACGGGTAGCAATCTATCAAATAGATGTTGGCTTTGATGGTAAGTTTGTTGTCGAATCTGTTGCAAGCGGCTGTTCTTCACTTTTAGGCATCGCTTTAAAAGATCCTTGTTATAGTGCAGGATATATTCGCAAGTATCAACAGGGACACGTAACTGCAATTGCTGACATTTACACGGCGAAGCTAGCCCCTTGTTACGTTGATATGCTGGCTAATATCAAGATTCGCGCCAATCTGATTGTGCCAATTTTATTAGAAAGCGAACTCTGGGGCTTTCTCTGTGCCCATGAATGTTCCTCTTCACGTCAATGGCAGCAGTTGGAAATAGATTTGCTGCGCCAACTATCAACGCAGGTAGCGATCGCCATCAAACAATCCTCGCTTTTTCAACAACTCAGCGATCGCACTGCTCAACTGGAAGCTGTCAATAAGGAACTAGAAACATTTAGTTATTCTGTTTCCCACGACTTACGCGCCCCTTTGCGCCGCATTGAGGGTTTCAGCAAAATTTTGCAAGAAGACTACGCCGATCAGCTAAACGAAACAGGCAAAAACTACCTCCAGAGGGTTATATCCTCTACTCATCGCATGGGAGAACTGATTGAGGACTTGCTCGATCTATCTAAAGTGACGCGCACGCATTTTGAGCGCACTCAAGTCGATCTCAGCACTATGGCAAGAGCGATCGCCGCCGACCTCCAGCACCGCGACCCGCACCGACAAGTAGAATTTATAATTCCTGACGACCTTATCGCTAAGGCTGATGCACGGCTATTGCAAATAGTTCTAGAAAATCTTCTCAACAATGCCTGGAAGTATACATCCCACCACGCTACCGCCCGCATTGAAGTCGGAATCTGGTTCCATCCTGCTGGCTATCCAGTCTTTTTCGTCAGCGATGACGGGGCTGGCTTTGATATGGCTTACGCCAACAAACTCTTTGGGGCTTTCCAGCGCCTCCACTCACCTAATGAGTTTCCAGGTAGTGGCATTGGTCTAGCCACCGTACAACGCATTATTAATCGGCATGGCGGTCGCCTCTGGGCTGAAAGTGCTGTTGAACAGGGGGCAACTTTCTACTTTACCCTTAAATAAATTTGTAGGTACTTATATCAAATCCGGTTAATTGCCCATAATCGATTAAATTCAATTCCTCGCTAAGGAATTTGTAATGTTCTTCTCACCCTTAATTATGGTTATTCAACCGGATTTGATATTATTAAGCCTTTTGGCGTTGATGGCGGACTTCTATAACGGTATGGACGTTACCGCGAGGGGAAAAATCTCCTTTAATGGTGACTTCTAAGGGGTCGCAGGCTGCTACAAAGTCATCCAAAATTTGATTAATTGATTCTTCATGAGAAATGTAGCGATCGCGGTAGCTATTTATATAAAGCTTGATCGCTTTTAGTTCTACTACCCGTTCGTTTGGCACATAGGTAATATGGATCGTGGCAAAATCTGGATATCCAGAAAATGGACACTTACAGGTAAACTCTGGCAATGTAATGTGAATATCGTAACGTCGTCCTACTCTGGGATTCGGAAACGTAATTAACTGTCCCTCGGCGATATTGCGTTCGCCGTATTTTATATCTGTTGCTTGTGCCCCAGTATCATCCGAATTTGATTTTGTTGAAGAATAGCTCATCTTGACTAGATATTTAAGCAGAATGCGACAAGTCTCAGAAGGAATTATAATCGTCCGAGTTAGGAAATCCCGATTGCCAGTCTGGGCAATTTCCTTCTTCCCAGCCGTAAGGATGCATACCGCAGACTAATAAATTTCCGCCATAAACCTGACCGTGATAATGATGGCAACCAACACAGGCGGGGTGTTTTTCTGGAGTAGGCTCTACTGTATAGGTGAAAGAGGTATCCGTTTCACCCATCACTTCTTCAAATTCGGAATAAATGTCAGCTAGTGGTTCAAAGAGTTCTTGCAAACACTCGTCTAGCTCCTCGCCCATTGTAGTTTGTAACTGTTCGGCAAGGGAGTCTGCAATTTCTACAACCCCATTAAAGAACTGCTCGATTTCGTAAGCTACTGATTCGAGCATATCAAAGAAATCTTTAGGCCAATCTTGCATATTTGGCAGTTATTATCGACACAACTATATCCATTAGAGTAGCAACCAGCCCCAGAGATGGAACGTGCGATCGCAATACTTCGCGATCGCGCATTCTAATCTCGTCTCAGCCTACGCAGCTCTTCTTGCATTGCTTCCACCTGTTTCCGCATGTCATCCACATCTTTATCTGGTTTCTTTGCGGTTTCTTCATCCTCTGTAAGGATTTCTATGCGACGCGGCTCATTATTTGTTGGAGTCTGTCCCGATGCCTCCACGCTTTGCTGCTGTTGAGCCTGCTTCACCATATCATCAACCATGCGACGGGCTTCTTCCGTCGTCATTTCTCCTTTTGCCACCATTTCATCTGCGAGTTTTTGAGCTTGAGACCGCAGCTGACCTATGGTTTCCCCCGCTTGCTCGCCTGCCGATGCAGCTATCCCAACACCCAGGTAAAACGCTTTTTTGACAATATCTCCAAAACCAGGCATGGCAACTATTTCTATTTGCGTATTCTTCTTCTCATTCCAGGATAAGCGTCAAAGCTGTAAAATGCCCACTCACCCAAGACAGACACCAACTTTTTGCAGCATTATAGCGGGATATGAACCGAACCCCGGTTATAATTTTTATTTCAATCCCTGATAGGGATTTTGATTTCCCCGGCTGATATACAGCAATTTGCGGGATTATCAAATGACCCGGATTCCACGCCTATCGCAAGCATCCCGTATTGCTGCTACCTTCCGGTTCTGACAAGGTTTGGGCGTTGCGATCGCATGGGTCCGGATCAACATTACTATAACATCCTTTGACAGCAGTTGCCTAATTTAATCTTAAAAAGCTGCTTTTATATTAAAAACAGCTTTCTTACCTAGCGCTCCGTTACTCCACCACCACGCACCAGTGATACAGCTCGTATTTAACGCAGCCATTTTGCACGAGGGGATCTTGGTCAATAATTGCCTGCGCCTCTTCTCTTGATGACGCCTCAAATAGCATCATTCCACCTCCCCGCCTCGCCCAATAGCCCGTCCGCGCCTGATGCCCCTTGGCTATTAAATCCTGCACGTAGGCTTTGTGAGCGGGTACATATTTGTCAAAAGTGGTTTTATCGACGATGCCTTCTTCAATCTTTACAAACCAGGGCATTCTAGTTGTTAGTTCTTAGGTATTACTTGCTAACTTATTAAAGTAACTTAATCCGAGGCGTAAATATTTGGACAAAGCAAAAGCCCTATTCTTTATCGCACTCTTGCCACCCTTAGATATTCAGGATTATGTGTCGGACATTAAGCAGCACTTCGCCGAACGCTATGCCAGTAAAAGTGCGCTGAAATCTCCCCCGCATATTACGCTGCAACCGCCTTTTGAATGGCTAGTGGAGCAAGTGCCAGTCATAGAAGCATCGCTGAAAGCGTTTGCCACCATGCGATCGCCTATTCCTATCACGTTATCAGGGTTTAGTGCCTTTGCCCCCCGCGTTATCTACATCAACGTCCTTAAAACGCCAGAATTGCTAACTTTACAAAAAGAGTTGATGTCATGCATGGAGGCTGAGTTAGGAATTGTAGATACTGTTTCTAAGCAACGCCCCTTTGCCCCCCACATGACAGTCGCTTTTCGAGACTTGACGCGGCAGAACTTTAAGGCAGCATGGCCGGAATTTCAGCATCGACAGTTGCATTTTGAGTTTGCCTCGTCGAACCTGACGCTGCTAATTCACGATGGCAAGCGCTGGAACATCGGCAGCGAGTTTCCCTTCTTGTTATAAAATAGCCCGGATAGTCACTACCGGGCTATTTAGCTACTAGCAACCTTACACATCCGGGCGCTGGATAATCTTCTCCATAACCCGTCGTTTGGCTTTGGGGTCGATACCAATCAAGCGGATATAATCGCCAGAGTGTTCTGCGAGACAACTTTCCACAGCCGCGATCGCTTGTCTGCGATCGGTGTCCGAAATAGTTGGACAACTTTTCCAAGAATTAGTCCGAAATCGTCGCCGATCTACATACTCGATACCAATGTTATAACCCCCACTCAGTAGATTTTCCACATGTTCCAAAACTTCTGAACTTAGTTTTGCATGACCGTTACTACTACCAGAACCCTTAACCTTGTCTGGGTTATGAGATTTAGTCGGTTCATTCGCCAACTCATTCCGAGTAACAGCCTTATAGCTTTCTTGGGGTATAGATGTAACCCTCGCAGAATCTCTACCACCAACATCGCCAAATTGCGACGAGTGATTGTATTCTTGTGATAGTTTCATGTCCTCAACGCGCTGCTGTTCTTGCCTCATCACGTTGCCAAATTCGATTAAGCGAGGCAGTTTGAAATTAGGCTTGGGGAATTCGGGCGGGCCATCAACACTGTTGACTACGCGAACAGAAACGCGCTCAAAGCCTATGTCGTGGATGAACTGACGAATTTGTTCGTCATAGATGCGCGATCGCAGGGCGCTAAAGAAATCAACTGCTTGATTGGGGAATTTATCAACAAGTTGTTCAATATCGCTGCTAGGAAGATTATCTTCTGAGAAAATCCCCTTAACAATTCCAATCTTCTCCTCTCGATTGGGTTCCCAGAAAAACTTGTCCATCCTACCATCGCGAATCAACGGTGCGTATAGGGTCGATAAGTCATTCCCAGTAACAATAATTGGCACGCGATGTAGAGGCGTTGAGTCATAACTGCCGGGAAGTTGCACATCTGTAGGGTTATCGGCAATATTCATCAGAGTGCCGTTAACCATCTGAGTATTTACAGTATATTGAGTGCCTTTATCCATACGCCCAGCGCCAGCATCTAAGTCGTTGATCATCAGCACGCACATTTTGCCGCGCACCTTGATAAACTCAGCAGCTTCCCGATAGCGCAACCGAATTAATCGCGCTGGATCTCCAGCATCAGGACTTTCTAATTCGCCAGCAGACATATGGACAGCTTCGATGCCCATTTTCTCAAATACTAACTCGCATTGAAAAGATTTTCCCTCACCTTTGCGCCCATGAACTCCCAGAAGTAGAGGGACTCTTACACCAGGGAGATCTAAGTAATTTTTGGTGATATGAACTGCGAGTTTATCTAGAAAGCGGGGAGAAATGTAATAGCTCATAGTCTGTTATGTTGAATTGCTCGAATTGCTTGTAGGTTGATTTTCCCACCAATGAAATAAGAGAGGTAGAGTAATCTACCTCTCCTATTTTTAAATAGTTTCAGTTAACGAGTCTACGCTAATAAAACTAGCGTGGCTTGTGAACGATGAAGCTGAGAACTTGGCACTGCTTCACGTTATCGAAACCCACGACCCGGATGTAGGAGTTGGAATACTCAGAACGGCAAGCTTTTACTTCATTGAGTACTTCGGTAGGAGTTCCAGCGTTGAACAAAGGAAGCTTCCACAGAGTCCAATAGTGCATTTCTGGTGCGGAGCTTTCGCTGAATTCTACAGCGGGGATGTAGCCCTGATCCAGAATGTACTGCACTTGCTTGTTAATCTGGCTATCGCTGAGGGGTGGCAAGTATGAAAGGGTTTCGTAGCGACGCTCTTTTGGTAGAGTTTTCATAGCGTAAGGGAAAGTCTTCCTTGTATAAATGTTGTCAGGTGGAGCGGCTAACCAGAAATATTATCTTGATTAGGCTCAGAATCCGGTTGCTGTACAGGATGGGGGCTGGGTTCGCCGACAGTGAGGTGCGTCATTTTCTCCAGATGCTGCCGCCGATGTTCCATATTGCCTTGCTGAATGCTGGCGAGAACCATCTCCGGTAAGAAGTCTAAGACTTCCTCCGCCATGTGTTCTCTCACGGTCATTATCCGAATTGCCAGCTCTTGTTTTTCCCGCAGTAACGCTTGCAGAAAAGCTTCTCCATCTTGAACGCTGTTGTTTCCAGAAAAGCTATGCAGCCAGAGTGCTAAGGGAGGATTTGTTTCGCTCAACTGAGCAAGAACAATCCGCAAGGCTTGATAGGTCAGGTAGCTGTTCAGCACCTTGGTGGTGTCTTTCGCAACTTGTTTAAGATCCATGCTTGACCCCAGCCTTAGATAATTAGTAGTTAGGAGTTAAGAGTTTTGAATTAACTACTTATAACTCCTAACTCCTAACTTTGCCTACAGGGTGTCCATTGCCTCGAACTCGAACTTGATTTCCTTCCACAGTTCGCAGGCAGTGGCCAACTCAGGACTCCACTTGCAAGCTTCGCGGATAACGTCGCCACCTTCGCGCATGAGGTTGCGGCCTTCGTTACGAGCTTGGATACAAGCTTCCAAAGCGACGCGGTTTGCAGTTGCGCCAGGAGCGTTACCCCAGGGGTGTCCCAGAGTACCACCACCGAACTGCAAGCAGGAATCATCGCCGAAGATTTCTACCAGTGCTGGCATGTGCCATACGTGGATACCACCGGAAGCAACTGGCATTACACCAGGCATGGAAGCCCAGTCTTGGGTGAAGAAGATACCGCGTGCGCGGTCTTGTTCAACATAGTCTTCGCGCATCAAATCGACGAAGCCCATGGTGATGCCTTTTTCGCCTTCTAGTTTACCGACGACGGTTCCAGAGTGCAGGTGGTCGCCACCAGACATCCGCAAGCACTTAGCCAACACGCGGAAGTGGATACCATGATTCTTCTGACGGTCGATAACTGCGTGCATAGCGCGGTGGATGTGCAGCAGGATACCGTTGCGGCGGCACCACTTAGCCAATGTGGTGTTAGCTGTGAAGCCACCAGTCAGGTAGTCGTGCATGATGATTGGTGTTTTAAGTTCTTTAGCGAACTCAGCACGCTCCATCATTTCTTCGCAGGTCGGGGCAGTAACGTTCAGGTAGTGGCCCTTGATTTCACCTGTTTCAGCTTGAGCTTTCTCGATGGCTTCTTGAACGAACAGGAAGCGATCGCGCCAGCGCATGAATGGCTGTGAGTTGATGTTTTCGTCGTCTTTGGTGAAGTCCAAACCGCCGCGCAGACATTCGTATACTGCACGACCGTAGTTCTTAGCAGACAAGCCCAACTTGGGCTTAATCGTACAACCCAACAGAGGACGACCGTACTTGTTCAATTTGTCGCGCTCAACGGTGATACCGTGAGGAGGGCCTTGGAAGGTCTTCAGGTAAGCGACAGGAATCCGCAAGTCTTCCAAGCGCAGGGCACGCAAAGCTTTGAATCCAAACACGTTACCTACGATCGAGGTAAGCATGTTTGTGACAGAACCTTCCTCGAACAAATCTAGAGGATAGGCAACGTAGCAAATATACTGGTTATCTTCGCCGGGAACTGGCTCGATGTCGTAGCAACGGCCTTTGTAACGGTCTAGGTCGGTCAGCAGGTCTGTCCACACAGTTGTCCATGTACCTGTGGAAGACTCAGCAGCCACAGCAGCACCCGCTTCTTCGGGCGGTACTCCAGGCTGAGGCGTTACGCGGAAGGCGGCCAGAATATCTGTATCTTTAGGTGTGTAATCAGGCGTGTAATAAGTGAGGCGATAATCTTTTACCCCGGCTTGATACCCAGTTTTAGACTGAGTTTTGGTTTGTGAGTAAGACATGTATTCCTTCCTGAGCAATTACTGAACTTTGCCACGGATTAGCTATAGCCTCTGTCGATGGCCAGTGCTTTTTTTTGGGGCTAAGAAGCTATTCTAAGTTTCCCCGTCTCCGTTGGTTTTTTTTAACCCCGCAACCTGTTTGGTTGGCTGTTAAATCAGTCTATAACAACTGCACTACCTTTAAACACTATTTTAGAGATCGCATTTTTTAAATATTTGTATAACTCTGTCTTATGTTCACAAATAAAGTAAAATTTTGTAACAACTTGTTGTTTTAATTGCAGCGATCGCTCACAACATATCGCCAGCGCGTAACAAATCTACCAGCCTTTAAAATGGCAAAATTAAATATATTTAAGGAATGGAGAATGGGGAATTAGGAAGGGAAATTGGTAATTAGCATTAATTTTCCGACTTTCCCTGCCTATCCCCCTCTTTCCACTCTCCCCCTTGCCCCCTCTCGCTCTCTTGTTACATGAAACTTATTAACGTGCGTATAGGATTATTTATCACTACAGCGCTGCTAGGGTTGGCAGCTTTGCCAATAGGTGGAAAAATCTCCAACACAGAGGGATTGGGCAATGACGGACGAGTCTTGGCTCAAACAACCAACGACAATTCTCCATTTTACGCACCTAACCCACCGCCGCCCAGAAAAGACCCGTTGCCAGCAGAACGCGCAAGACAAGAAGCCACACCAACAAAAGCTGATTTTCGCATCAGTTCATTGCAAGCGGATTATTCAGGGGATCTCTGGGTTGGTTCGTGGCAGGGGCTATCTCGGATTAACCCCAATACTGGAAGAGTTGTAGCCCGCATTAATCTACCCAACTACACCCTTGGTGCGTTAAGTCAAGACAAAGTGGGACGGATTTGGGTAGGGACATACGAGGGTCTGTTGCGAGTAGACCCCCGCAGCAATGAAGTAACGGCGCAAAATATCGCTTTACCGTCTAATCGCGTGTTGTCGCTGTTGATAGACAAGCGGGGTTATCTATGGGTGGGGAGCGATCGCGGCCTTTCCCTCATCAGCCCCGACCAGGGATTATTGATGACAACCCTACAAGATCTACCAGGTGTAAGCGCCAACGCCCTTACCCTAGACCAAAAAGGTCAACTGTGGGTTGGAACGCTAGAAGGTCTGGTACAAGTGGATACAGCCAGCGCCTTAATCCGCCATCGCATCAGCAGCGTACCAGGCACAGTAGTTCAAGCCCTTGCTACTGATAATCAAGGTATGCTTTGGGCCGGAACCCCCAACAGCTTGCTTGTCATTGACCCAAACACTCGTCAAGTAATGCGTTCTATTACCGCATTGCAAGAGCGTAACGTTACATCTGTGCGCTTTGCTAAAGATGGTAGCGTTTGGGTGGGTACGGATAACGGCTTGGTGAAAATCAATCCCTCGACAGGCGATCTTCTCGGTCAGATTTCTGGTTTGCCCTCAAGTCGGATTATGTCTCTGGCGACTGACGTTGGCAATAAATTATGGGTGGGAACCAGTGAAGGATTAGCCTGGGTAAGTTTAACCACTGGGGTTGTGAAACCGCATTTGGCATTTATCAGAGAAAGACCAGCGGACTATTAAACCGCCACCTTGAAAGTAAAATTGTCAATCCGTATTTTTGCGTAATTATTCAGAAACAAGTTGAAGTCTCTTACAGGATGGCTTCTAGTCACCCGGCTAAAACAAGTCTTAGTTGTAAGAGGTTGACGCTTTCATGCTGAAAAAAGTTGTTGGGACAATTGGAATTTGCGCGATCGCTCTAACTACGAGCCTAGCAATTAGTAAAAAGGCTGATGCTAAAACGTATGCTACAGGAGACATTGCAGTAAACGCGATTAGGCTAGATACTTATACAGGCAGTACTAAACCGCGCCGTGCATACTTCGAGGTTCCCGATAGCAACACTGCCGTTTCTGCCTATGGCGATCGCATGACTCTCTCCGATGTCCACATTGCGCGGATGATTGCTTTGACTCATAACTATCACTGCACCTCAATCTATACGAGGGGCGTTGAAAACGTGATGATATGGAACTACGCAGCAGACAGTGGCAGACTCAGCAAGGGACAGGTTAGATTGCGTTGCAGCGTTGTCGAATGGGCAGTAAAAACATACGGATTAGGTAGAAAAGTACCGATGGCAATTAAGGTTTCAAATTCGCCTGCGGATGTTCTCACCATTCCTGTCTTAGACATACAAGGCGAAAGGGAAACTAAAAGCTTCATCAAATTTGTGCGATCGCTTAAACCTAAAAGTTAAAGTATTTAAAAGTTATCAGACGCAATAAATCGGCTTCTGGCAACTTCAAAGGAGAAAAGTATGGCAGTCACAACCGGGCAATTAATCCAGTGGAAACAACAGAAGCGTCCGATTGTGGCGCTGACAGCTTGGGATTATGCGATCGCGCAGCTTTTAGATACCGCTGGAGTAGATTTAATCCTGGTAGGAGATTCCCTTGCTATGGTAGCGCTAGGTTATGAAACTACCCTGCCAATTAGTTTAGATGAAGTAGTGCATCATGCCAAAGCTGTGCGGCGTGGAGTTAAACGGGCATTACTATTAGTTGACTTGCCATTTTTGAGCTATCAGGAAAGTCCGCAACAAGCAATACACTCAGCCGGAAGAGTATTAAAAGAAACTGGCGCACAGGCCGTAAAGTTAGAGGGGGGATATCCAGCAATGGTAGAAACCGTCAATCGCGTGACATTAGCTGGTATTCCAGTAATGGGTCATGTGGGTTTAACGCCGCAATCGGTGCATCAGCTTGGTTATCGCCAGCAGGGTAAAACGGAGGAAGCAGGGGAGAAGATTTTACAAGAGGCGATCGCGCTTGAACAAGCGGGTGCTTTTGCCCTCCTATTGGAGCATATACCAGATACTTTGGCGTCGCGAATTACCGAAAAATTGACAATTCCGACAATTGGTATTGGTGCAGGATTGCACTGTGATGGTCAGGTACTTGTTACAGCCGATCTGCTGGGTCTTTCCGAAAAACAACCCCCCTTTGCAAAATCTTATATAAATTTGCGCCAAGTAATTTCCCAGGCAGTGCAGGATTATAGTGTTGAGGTACGAGAGCGCCGTTTTCCAGAAGCTTAGAACATAAGCTAATTAAAATTTGTTAACTGGGGCAAATTTAAGATACTGGTTCAGACGGCGATCGCATCCCCCCTAATTAGCCAAATCTCATAGTCAGATCCGGGTATCAGGCTTATGCTTTAGGTGATAATAAATCTACCTTCTGATAGACGCATAGGTTTATGAACGAAGATCGCCTCAAAGCCTATATCAAGCTAATCAACTCCCTTCTGACTTGCGCCAAAGGTCAAGCAGTGGAGATTTTAAACGCCAACCAAGACTTGATTGACGTTGGCTTGGTAGAGACAATGGAAGGAGTAGCAACTATTTTGGTCGAACGGGGCGATCGCAATGCCGCCGATTGGTTGCGAAATATTGCTGCACAACTTGCCGCGGCGATAGGTAATTCACCTCAAACAAATCAAACAGGGGTGTCCCAGGAAGAGGGTAGAACCTCTGCATTGCCAGAGAATAGACTTTCGCAAGCCTATCTCTATTTTTTAATCAATCTTTTACAGAAAACCCAAGAAAGCGACGGCAACGTCGAAGTAGTTTATCCTCTGTTGCAAGCTAACTTAAACAAATTGGATGATAAATTTGTTCAGGTGTTGCAAACTTGGGCAATTTCTACAATAGCGGAAGTAGATCGAGAGACAGCGTATGAACTTGCGGGAGATATTAACAGTTTCAGCAAGTTAATTGCCAATTTTCCACACGGCGACAGGGCTATTAATTTAGAGATAGCGATCGCGGGTTATTTAATTGTTGAAAAAGTTTTTACCCGCGATCGCTTCCCGGCAAAATGGGCTAGCCTGCAAAACAATCTGGGCAATGCTTACCGCGATCGCATCCGAGGAGAACGAGCGAATAATTTAGAAGCAGCCATTAGCTACTACTTGTCTGCATTGCTGGAAGATAACCGCGAAAAATTTCCTCAAAACCATGCGGAAACTAAATTTAACCTTGGCATTACTTATCAAGAAGCCGGACAGTTGCACAATGCTTACCTTGCTTTTGCTACTACTATTGAAACGATAGAATCGCTTCGCCGTCCGCTTTTTTTAGGTAAGAATTTGAAAAAAACATTAGCTGAGGAATGGCATCCGGTATATGCAAGCTTATTGGAAGTTGCTTTGGAACTCGCCGCTAAGGAACCGGGGTACTATGTCCAAGCACTTGAGTATATCAAACATAGCCAATCTCCCAAGCTTATAGAATTCCTCTTCACCCAAAATGATATAGCTTGCAGAGTTGGTAACGAACTCCAGCACCTACGACAAGAGATGCAGTAGCAATCGATTTTTTTAATTATAGGAATTAGTATATTTAATTCGCCATCGTCCCACTTTGAATTTTAAAACTAAAGAGAGCATCCCACTTTTGTAAAAATACTTGGCGACTGAAGTGGGGCTATACAAACCCGCGTCCGCCTACGCGGACTAAATAGATAAATCTAATTATTTGTAGGATGCAGCGAGCGTAAGCAGACCCCATTAACCCCATATCAATGTTGGGTTTCGTTCCTCAAACGCCACGTCGCTCAACGGGGGGAAGCACCGCACGCGAGTGGCTCCCCAACCTACTTCAGATGTTTAGTTTAATTATGTCTAGTTAGTATAAGGGTTTGAAATTTTACTCTGCTAAATGTGACAAAAGAACGATAACTGTTGCTATTGTGAAGGTAGAAGGTAAAAGTCTGTAAGGCATTTTTTACTTTTACCTTTTTACTTTAAAAATTCTGCTCCCACTCTTGCTCAATTCTTTCTAAATCCTTAGCTGCTCCCAATTGCTGAAAGATTTGATGGGCTGTGTTGTAATGCTGTTGGGCAAGTTCTGTGTTGTTGCGCCGACGCTCAAGCCTTGCCAAGTCATAGTAAGCGTCAGCAACTTTCTGAGTATGTCCCAATTCTTGCAACGTTGCCAAAGCATCTTTTATAAACGGTTCTGCTGCTTCTAGATTACCTCTAAGCATTTCAATTTCTCCAAGACAACCAATTGAGGTTGCCATGCCAGAGCGATCGCCTAATTGAGTCTCTATTTCCAAACATCGGCGATACAGGCGCTCTGCCTCATCCCAGTTGCCTCGACAGTTCTCGATATCTCCCAACACTCCCCAACTTGTTGCCATGCCAGAGCAATCGCCTAATTGAGTCATTAATTCCAAATATTTGCGATACAGGCGCTGTGCCTCATCCAAGTTACCCCGATGGCGCTCGATATCTCCCAAGTGTCCCCAACTTGTTGCCATGCCAGAGCGATCGCCTAATTGAGTCCTTAGTTGCAAACATTGGCGATACAGGCGCTCTGCCTCATCCCAGTTGCCTCGACAGTTCTCAATATCTCCCAACAATCCTAGTGAAGTAGCAATACCACTCTTACTGTCTTGCTCTTGGGACAAAGATAAAGCGTCTTGAAAATAGTTTTCTGCTTCATTCCAATTGCCACAATCACGATGAATACAGCCTATAGCTCTGAGACAGTACGGACGTTTATCATCGTCAACATGAGGTAAAATCTGTTCATACAAATCTTTCAGTAAACTCCAGTTTCCCCAAGGTTTGAGGTAATCTTCTATACTCCAGTTCAGTAAGCTAAATGCTTCGCTGTAGTTACCCAACTGAAAAGCAAAATGTTGAGCTTCCAGAACTGGACGCAAATCCTCTAACGTCTTAGCATTTTCGACGTTTTTGCCAGTGCAATAAAACTGATAAACACTTTTGAGGAGATTGGGCAGCTCGTCTTTATACTCTGCTTGCAGAAACTCCACAATCACCCGATGCAAGCCATAAAAGATCTCACACTTCTCCTCATCGTAGCGACACTGCACCAAACTACTATCGGCTAATCGCTCTAAAATCGCTTCAGTTTCATTAATTTCTTCATCCATTAATTCAGCAGGTTCTTCCATTTCTGCTGCCATCGAAAAGCGACCAAATTCTTCTTCATCATCCCTATATAATCGCAAAAACGTTAATCCTCGAATATCAATCCCCACCCGCAACACACACATCCGGCAAAGTAAATCTCGCGCCGCTTCACTCTGCCTTGCCAACTGTTCCCTTAAAATCGGTTCAGCCTTTTTCGTCACCAATTCCGGATGCTTGCGGAGATGCCCAGGTTTCCCCTTCCCAACAGCCGCCAATTGAGTTAATAAAAATACATGACCCTCTACCCGTTCAGACACCCACAGCAAATCTGCCTGAGTATCTTTCAACTGGCGCTGTCGCAAAATCTCAACCCCTGCCTCATTCTCCACACCCCTCAGCGTCTCAATCCACACCAACTCTGAATCCGGTTCAGCCCCCTCATAGCGCATATCCGCCAAATCTGCTGGCACTTCCCGACTCGTCAAAATCGTCTGAGAGCGATGCTGCTGATACACTAAAGCATTTAGTAACTTACCCCAATCCGCTGAAATGGCTCGATGGGCTTTTGGTGCAGACATCTCGCCTGCATCATCAGCACCCTTAGCTGGGTGCAAAATCGATTCCAGGTTATCCAACACCAAAAGACAGGGCGTTTTTTCTAACCCCTCAATAATTTTCGCAATCTTCTCACTCGCATCCTTCAACGGTTCTGCTGTCTCAATCCCCAATCCATCCCTTAACAAAAACTCCGCCACATCATCAAAACTGCTCCCCTTCTGCGCCTTGAAGTACATCACGCACTCATAAGGACACTCTTCTAAACTTCCCCCCTTAACAAGGGGGGTTAGGGGGGTTGTTCCCTTAACAAGGGGAGTTAGGGGGGTTCTTCCCTTCTCAACGAAGGATTTTCCAGCTACATTAACGCCCAACGCTTCCAAGAGTTTAACCACTAAACTCGTTTTGCCAATACCCCCTTGCCCAACCAATGCCAATACCTTCAGCCGATTCTCCGGTTCCAGCAATCTTGCCAGCAATTCTTCCAGCAGTTTATCTCGCCCCTGCCAAACGGGTACAACAGGGATTGCCTCATGGACAACCACCCGCTTTTTAAGTGTTGTTTCCTCCAACTCATCCTCTGAAGCGCCGGAGGAGGGAACGCTTGAATGTTTAGATTTCTGATACTCATTAGTTAAAAAACTCAGCAACTTGGCAGCTTTTCCCGTGCCACTGCCAGCGATACTGAACTTTTCGTAAACCTTTCCCATGCGATAATTCAGTGTCGGTTCAGTGATATGGCAAGCAACCATAATCTCTTTGTTGCTCTGATCACTGCCAAACTTTCGCAGGAAAACATCCGTTTGCTCTGAGGAAAGCCTATAACGATCAGCTATCTGACTCAAAAACTCATGCGGCAGCATCAACTGTTATCCCTATCACCTGATAGCCAGTCTAACCAGAAAAGCCTTAGTAGTAGGCGGATATAGCCCAAATTTAGAGCTATCTCTGACAACTCAGAGTTATCTCAGGATAGTTTTGGAGGATTTTAGCATCAATTTTAGAGAAGCCTCTAAAACCCAATTGCGACAGTAGGTGTAGTCAAGAAATTGAGGTTACACCGATGCTAATCAACGCTATTCTGCTGCTACTTCTGCAAAAGTCTGGTGAGGTTGTTCTAGCGCTGCTACTGGAAAGCTTGTGGAAGCGGGTTCTGAGCGATCGCAACCTCAAGCAACGGCTCAAATCCCTGAAGCTCAGTATTCTCGTACTATATCTGGATTGGGTTTTACTCAAATCATCCATGAAAGATCTACCTGAGCAGCAAGAAGACGAAAATCATTATAAGGAAGCAGATAATCAGTCAAAAAGCGATCGCCTGTAAAGCGAAGATGCCCGACTTCTCCAAGAAGTCGGGCATCTGAGGAGCTGATATTTTACAGCTCAAATAGAATTGCTATAGTTGGTGCAACTATTAGGCTGTTATTACAAACCAACTAATTCACGAGTTTCAAAATCATTGAGTTGTTGGACGAGCGATAGCCGTGCTTCCAACTTGGCAACGCTGAACTGGTTACGCATATATTCTAGGTGAACAACAGCATTAGCCTTTTCAGAGTTTAGCTGGATAAGCGAATCGAGCGATCGCTGATATTCGATGTTGGTGGCAAGCACGTCAAACCGACGCGCCTTGCGTTGATTTTCATTTTTCAGATCTACCTCAAAAGCTGCTATTTTGTCAGCATTACCTTCCAAGCGATTAATTAATAAGTGGATAGAAGCAATCTGAGAATCTATCTCATTGACTCGTTGAGCAGCAAGAGCGATCGCCGCAGGATATTGATTCAGTTTCATAGCAATCTTCACGACTACAAGAATACTCGTTGTAAAAAATTCTGTGCATAGGTCAGAGCGGGCTTTGCCTTTGAGCCATATGGCTTATAGCCCTTACTATTACCCACATATGCCTCAAACATTGCAGGTTGTTGCTGGGTAATATAGCCTTACCGACCGGAAAGGCTTTCATAGTAGATGGGATTGGGGGAGAAAAACCCCCTGCATCCCTGTTTTATTGCGTAGATGTGTTTAAGAGCAAAAGACTTTCACCCTGCGGGTAAATTAGAGGCTATTAAGCAACTAATTCTTTTAATTGGGGTGCGGGAGCAACAACTGGAACATCGAGGGTAACTCGCTCAGGCTGAAGAACTGGAGCCTGTTGCAAAACTTGGACTTCAATATTAACAGCAACTAGATATGAACCAGCCTGCTCTCCTACAGCTTCGGCGATCAACCGAGCCAAGTCAGGGCGTCCACCTGTGAGGGCGTCTCGTAACGTGCAGCGATCCCAATCGTGGCTCGCATTGGGATTGAGTTGGAGAATGTAGTGCTTGTTCATGGGGTGAAAACTTGACTCCATCGGGGGTTGAGACGGTTGCTGAGTTGATTCGCCTACCCTTTTATTATAGTACAAGCGTACTAAAAATGGGGAGATTTTGGGAATGGGTTTTGAGTGGAATCTCTCACTCTCCCAGACTCCGGACTCCGGACTCCGGACTCCGAACTTCGGACATCGGACGCCGGACAACCCATCCTCATCTCGTGCGATTTGGTAATCTAGTGGAGACTGCCAGTGTAATTTTTTTGAAGACATACATGATTGCAACTCCAACGACCGCCAAGCACGAAGTTAAAGACCTGTCCCTCGCCCCCCAAGGCAGACAACGCATAGAATGGGCGGGTCGGGAAATGCCCGTGCTGCGGCAAATTCGCGATCGCTTTGCCCAAGAAAAGCCGCTAGATGGCATCCGTTTGGTCGCCTGCTGCCACGTAACAACAGAAACGGCTCATTTGGCGATCGCCCTCAAAGCTGCTGGTGCAGACGCCCTCCTAATTGCCAGCAACCCCCTCTCAACGCAAGATGATGTTGCTGCCAGCCTCGTTGCGGATCATGGAATCCCCGTTTTCGCCCTGAAAGGCGAAGACGCTGAAACTTATAATCGTCACGTACAAATTGCCCTCGATCACAAACCAAACATCATCATCGATGATGGTAGCGATGTAGTCGCAACGCTGATTCAAGAACGGCAGAATCAAATTGCCGATCTCATTGGCACAACGGAAGAAACCACAACGGGAATTGTTCGCCTCCGCGCCATGTTCAAAGATGGTGTTCTCACTTTCCCCGCCATCAATGTCAACGACGCCGACACGAAGCACTTCTTCGACAACCGCTACGGTACCGGACAATCAACCCTCGATGGCATTATCCGCGCCACTAACGTTTTGCTAGCTGGTAAAACCATCGTTGTCGCTGGTTACGGCTGGTGTGGCAAAGGAACTGCAATGCGGGCACGCGGAATGGGTGCTAACGTAATTGTGACGGAAATCGACCCAACCAAAGCCATCGAAGCGGTAATGGACGGCTTCCGCGTAATGCCTATGGCAGAAGCCGCATCTCAAGGTGATTTGTTTATCACCGTTACTGGCAACAAGCACGTCATTCGCGCCGAACACTTCGACGCTATGAAAGATGGGGCGATGGTTTGCAACTCCGGTCACTTCGACATTGAAATCGATCTCAAGTCGCTGGGTGCTAAAGCAACAGAAGTTAAGCAGGCGCGGAACTTCACGCAGGAATATCGCCTTAAGAATGGCAAATCAGTTATCGTGCTGGGTGAAGGCCGATTGATTAACCTTGCTGCTGCTGAAGGACATCCCAGCGCGGTGATGGATATGAGCTTTGCCAACCAGGCTTTAGCTTGCGAATATTTAGTTAAGAATAAGGGCAAGCTGGAACCAGGCTTGCACTCAATTCCTGTTGAGGTTGACAAGGAAATTGCGCGGCTGAAGTTGGAGGCAATGGGAATTAAGATTGATTCGCTGACTTCCGACCAAGTTGAGTACATCAACTCTTGGACTTCCGGAACTTAATCATTTCCCTTGCTTGTGCTAAATTTAGAAGCTATTAGCTAAAAGTATGGATTATGAAGTGCAAGATTGCATAATCAACCTTCATAATCCATATTTTTAAACTAGCGATCGCCGCTAACCAATGAACAATTAACCATCTTTATACAGCCCAAATCTTAATAGCTTCGCCAAGGCTGCCGCTAACAAGAGTTTGACCATCGTGGCTGAGGGCGAGAGAAAGAACGTAGCTGCTATGCCCCGTCAAGGTGCGGAGTAGTTTTCCCGTCACCAGATGCCAAATCTTAATCGTGTTGTCATCGCTGGCACTGTATAAAATCATTCCATCGGGGCTGATGGCGACCGAACTAACTGCGCCTGCATGATCCGAGAGAGTATGCAGCAGTTCTCCTTTATCTAGATCCCAGATTTTTATGGTGTTATCATTACTGCCGCTAACGAGGGTGTGATTATCAGGGCTGATAGCGACAGAACGGATGGCGACGGAGTTTTCCGTCAGCGTGTGCAGGAGTTCTTTGCTATCGAGGTCTCGAATCTTAATCGTGCGGTCGTTGCTAGCACTCGCAAGAGTGCGACCATCGGGGCTGATAGCGATCGCCTTCACTTCACCAGCATGACCGCTAAAGGAGTTGAGCAACTCTCCATTGCTCAAGTTCCACAGCTTGATTGTTCTGTCGGAACTACCACTCGCTAGAGTGTGCCCGTTGGGACTTATGGCAACGCAATGAACCCAGCCTGTATGCCCTGCTAAGGTGTTGAGTAGCTCTCCAGTCTTGAAATTCCATATCTTGATGGTTTTGTCGCCGCTGCCACTTGCTAGAGTCTCACCATCTGGGCTGATGGCGACAGAAGTGACAGAACCAGAATGCCCGTCAATGGTTTTTAACAGTTCGCCAGTAGCAATATTCCAGACTTTGATGGTCTTGTCATTACTACCGCTGACGAGATTATGGCCATCAGGGCTAATAACGACGGATCTGACGGCTTCTGAATGTTTCCTGATGTTGTGTTTGCAGGTAAACAGTCGGTAGGAGTGGAATCGCTGTATTGCTTCTTTCGCCTTTGGTAAGGCGCTTTGGCTCAATAAGTGATAAGCTACGCGCTGCACTTGTTCTGATTCGTCTGCTAGCGCTTGAATTAACAAGTCTAGACCATCAGTGTTAATTTGCGCCGTAGCTCTAGCCAGATCTGCTTGAAGTTGGGATTTTTCGGCCAAAGCCTGATGCAATCGCACTCTGAGTTCAGCTAAGCGCACTCCCAAGGTTAATGGTGCTGCTAATTCGGGCGATCGCACAGACTGTAGATGCAATCTCTCGTTCGTCTCGTGCTGAAGACGCGCTTCCAGTTCATCTAGTTTTGCGCTCAACTGCATTTTTGACCACAAGCCTCTTGCCCAAGTCAGTTTGACTTGTTCGTTTTGTATTAAGGCGTCAGGCACGCAATCGAGAAATTTGGAAATTTGGGTGAAATCCCAGCCGCAGGTAATGCAGCCATTGATTTCCCCTTCGGTGTATTCGGTTTGACAAATAGGACAGTGAGCCACAGATGCAACCCAAGAGGCTTCGCAAAGGATTTTCTTCTAGGATGTCACTCCTGAAGGTAAAAAGGCAAAGTGTCTGGAGAAATTAACTACTTTGAGTATACCCACAGACAATACAGACTTGCGTCTGCCCGCTTGTGATGTAGTAAATAGCTAGAACTAGCAGGAAACACCACAAATCTGTTTATTTTACACGCTGCGATCGCACTGCTACCCCAACCTGGCTTTGGTGGAGATACTTTTGGCAAATTATTTATTTTTGTGATAATTGGCCTAATTTTGGGAATACTTAAATTAGGGAATGCATTCATGGTAAGAAAACTGCTGACTTATGGACTATACTCAACTGCGAGCCGCCGTTGCTGCAAATATAGAGGCTCAAACAATTGCTCAAAGCTATTACGAAAAAGCTCAAGCTGAAGCACAACAATGGGAAATTAGGCATCAACTTGCTTTAAAGGAAGGCTGTGAAGAGTCCATTCGTCAGGCCGAATTTCGCAAGCACGTCTGTGCAACCAAAGCAGGCAATCTCAAAGCTGTGTTAGAAGAGCAAACATATACATTAGCAATTCTTCAACATAAGCTAAATTTAGCCCAACCTAAATTTGGTGAATTTCATACTACGCACATACAAACATATTGTGAATTGCCTAGCAATTTACCTGCTATTAATTTGCAAACTAAATTGCGCGAACTTGAACGAACTATGGAAGCTATGAACGTTCAACTTCTCCAGCAGCAGGCAGCAATTGCCAAGCTACTAAAAGAAAACTCAGCTGCTTTAGCACAAGTACAAACTTTGTTGGCAGGAGATTCTTGCCAAGCAACTCCTCTGATAAGTAATACCGCTATAGACACGCTAATTGCTTATCTTGAGGCTGGCAGCAATGTACCTAATGAATTTACTGCTAGGAAAAATCACCTACTTTCTAATTCTCCCAAGCCTCAAACAAATGTAATTTCTTTATGCGTCGATACAGAATTTAGAGGTGTAAAAAATAAGCTAAATCAATACTAACTGCTTATTTCACCTAATTTTGGTTACGGTCTTCGATTAAGGCGATCGCTCTCTTCATTATCACCGCCTTAATCTTTTGCATAGCGCTTATCAAGACAATTCCGAACAGCGAAGCCCGCCTATATTCTGACAGTAAAAAGTTGCGTTATTGTCAGGGCTACGGCTTATCAACTCTATAATTTGTCCTGCCGAGTTTTGCAGAAACCACTGACATAGCGAATCCCCATCCAGCGGTTCCAAAGATAAAGGTCGAAAACCTTTTTTCTGCCAAACTAATGCAGCGGCAGGCACATCCTCAACGCGAATTGCAACATGGTGGACGCCAGCCAGTCCCCTTTGTTGTATAAAACGGTCTTTTTGATCGCCTGGGGCGTGGGGTGCATCCAGAACCACCAGCCCGCCCGCTGGCATCAGCATTGTTAGTAAATATATCCATAAATCGGTTTTAATATTGTATCCATTAGGGCAAAAATCTATAGGAAAAAGTCCTGGCCCTTCAACTATTTTGTTTCCATAACAACCCAAAGCTGAGGCGTAGTTTTCCAGACTCTTGTGGTTAGGGAATGTTAGTACACAGTGATCTATAAAGACCTTCTCACCATATAACTTGGTAACAAAAGACCATTTAGAGAATAATTCAGGAGCAGTAAATCCTTCTTTGAATTCCAGCAGTCCATCTTTTTCATAAAAAGGTGACTCTAAGGTAGAGTCCAAAAAATTATTTATCTGTGCTGTGGCCATATTTTTTATAAATAGGATTTCTTGTGGTGGAGGGGCAAAGAAAAGGGATTTGTCTTTACATGAGAAACCCGTCTTTATAAATTGTACATAAAACTTTACAAAAACAGTGTAAGCTAGATTTTACTGAATGATTAAGCTTTGCTGCTGGCATATTCAATGGCAAGGCGAAACCAGTTGGCAGAGGTTAATTACCCGCAGGACTTAGCCAGAGATCCTCCAACCCCCACATTCCCAAGCGGAGCATGGGAACGAGGGGGGCTTTAGAGGACTTATCCGGAGAGGTTCTATACTCAGAAACACTTGAAAACTGGTAGCGTCAGACAAAGCAATAAGATTATTTTGGACATCGCGACTTGAAAAACCGCTCTAGTTACTGGCAACTACTCCCCTACATCCGCCCGCACTGGAAAACCATCTCCCAGGCATTTGCTTGCACGTTGGGTTTCACGGTCTTCTGGCCGATACAGGCCATACTGGCTGGGCAAATCGCTAATTTTATCGGACAGGGCGATATAGCTGCACTTGCCAAAATAGCTGGAGTGCTGGCGTTGGTTTTTCTAGTCCAGAAAATCATGCAGTTTGGTCAGGATTCGCTGATGGCGAAAGCAGCGATCGCAGTTGCGTTTGATTTGCGAAAACAAGTCTACTCCCACTTACAGCGGCTCAACCTTAGCTATTTTGAAACTGCACAGACAGGCGATCTAACTTACCGTCTTACCGAAGATATCGATCGCATTGGCGAAGTCATAAATAAAGTCTTCCACGACTTTATCCCCTGCGTGTTGCAGTTGATAGTCGTCCTGGGCTACATGATTTATCTCAACTGGCAGCTAACACTAGCAACATTTTTAGTTGCGCCCCTCATGGGTATTTTAATTGGCTGGTTTGGCGAAGAGATGCTGAAGTTTTCGCGCCGCAGCCAAAATCGCGTATCCAACTTATCCGCTTTGATGACAGAAGTATTCAGTGGAATTCGCCTAGTACAAGCTTTCGCAGCTGAGGAGTATGAAATTGCCCGCTTTGCCGAGGAAGCTGAACAAAACCGTCAAGCCAAGTATGCGACGGAACGGTTGAAGGCGATTCAGTTCCCCGTAGTGGGATTTATGTATGCGATCAGCGTGTTGCTGCTGCTATTTCTGGGTGGCTGGCAAATTTCCAAGGGCAACCTGACTGGGGCGGGATTTGTTAGTTACATTGCAGGTGCAGGACTGTTAATTGACCCCATCGCCCATATAACTAGCAATTACAACGAGTTTAAACAAGGTCAGGCATCTGTTGACCGGATTTTTGAACTGGTGGCAATTCAGCCAACTGTTGTCGAAAAGCCTGATGCAGAGGTTCTTCCCGTTGTCACTGGCAAGGTGGAATATTGCAATGTCAGCTTTGCCTACGATAGCACTCAACCTGTATTACAAAATTTGAGTTTTCTGGCGCTTCCGGGAGAAAAGATAGCCTTGGTTGGGGCATCGGGTGCGGGTAAAACTACTTTGGTTAATTTGCTACCCCGCTTTTATGACACGCAAGATGGAAAGATTTTAATTGACGGCGTTGATATTCAGAATGTGACGCTGCGGAGTTTGCGGCGACAGATTGGGATTGTGCCGCAAGACACGATGCTATTTTCTGGAACGATCGCTCAAAATATCGCTTTTGGACAAGCAAATTTTGATTTAGAAGCTGTTGAAGCGGCGGCTAAAGTTGCCAACGCCCACCAGTTTATTAGCCAGTTTACTCAGGGCTATCATACTTGGGTGGGAGAGAGGGGCGTTAATTTATCGGGGGGACAGAGACAAAGGATAGCGATCGCGCGTGCTGTCCTCCTCAACCCTAGAATCCTCATCCTCGACGAAGCAACTTCTGCCCTAGATTCAGAATCGGAAGCCTTAGTACAAGAAGCCTTAGAACGGATCGTCGAAGGGCGTACCGTATTTGTTATAGCCCACCGCCTCGCTACCGTCCGCCGCGCCGACCGAATTTTTGTGATGGAAGGGGGGCAAATAGTGGAAGCCGGGACGCATGAAGAGTTGTTAGATAAGGGCGATCGCTATGCCCGTTTCTATGCACAGCAGTTTAGTTAAGGGCTGGGGACAGAGGAAGTATGAGAAATTAAACTCAAAACTCATTACAGCTTTTCTAAATAACTAAGAAGGTCGGCCATTTCTTGCGAAGAGGGCTGAAATTGTGGCATTGGCGGCGTCTTACCACCAATCACTTGATTGATTATGTTCACGCGAGATTTTCGCCTGGAGATATTGCCCAAACTTGGCCCCACTCTACCTTGCGCCTGCAAGCCGTGACATCCAGCGCAGTTCATTTCAAACATGGCTTGTCCGCGCACCGGGTCGCCAGCCACAGACAAAACACTGTGTATATAAGGATCGGAGGCTCGCAATAGGTGAAAACTCACGACACCCATGAGTATGGCCAGCACGACAGCCAGCGCCATCACGCCCACGCGCTGTAGTAAAATTTCAGATTTGACGAGCTGGTTATCCAAAGGTCTCCTGTTAAAGTGAGGATTTACAAAAAGATTTTTTTATCAATCCAGAGAAAAACCCATCGAATAGCCGTAGCATTGCAGGGACTGGGTATCGCTCCACATTTAGATTAATAAACATAGCTTAAGATTTATAGACAGTCGAGGCAAGAGTTCTTAACACCAATTAAATTTGGGGGCTAGGGAATAACAATTATTCTTATCGCCAGGGCTGTCTGTAGTTGAATCCCCAAGCGGTTAGCCTTGCGCGGGCGAGAGGGGATTGAAACTTAGGCATTGGTACTCGACCAGCCAACGCAGAAGCTTGTAGTATGAAAAACAGGCAATAAACTTTAACACAGGAGAACTTACGTGGTAGAACCGCTGCTTTCAGGCATTGTTATTGGCTTAATCACAATCACCCTTGCTGGGTTATTTTTCGCTGCTTACCAGCAGTACAAGCGCGGAAATCAGCTAGGGCTGTAGAGTCTAGTAGGGTGGGCAATGCCCACCTGCTTAAAATTTTGTAGGCGTCAGTTGTTAGCCTGACAATAAAATGTTAGGGCTGTATTGCCATAGTATTTCTCGCGGCAGATTTCCAGAGTGGGAATGGGTGCAATAGTCCACTTGTTGGGACTGTGTTCTACTGCCATCTCACCATCAGCACTAAGTAGGTTATATTGAGCGATCGCCTCTAACACTGGTTGATATAATTTACTAGCATAGGGAGGATCGAAGTAAATGCGGTCAAATTGCTGCCCCTCCAAGCTTTTTAACCGTTTCACCACATCCCCGCGCACTACCTCAAATTTTTGATTTTCCTGTGCTACTTGTTCCCAATTTTGTTGAATAATCTCGCAAGCTTTCGCCCATTGTTCGATTCCCACTACCAAGGCTGCACCCCTACATAAAGCCTCAGCGCCCATCGAACCGCTACCCGTACACAAATCCAACCAGCGACAGTCTGCAATCGTACCTTGCCAAATGTTGAAAACGGCTTCGCGCACGATGGCTGGTGTCGGTCGGGTGTCTAGACCGGGTATAGTTTTTAGCAAGCGATTGCCGTAAATTCTTATGGGCATTTAATTTAGAGATTAATTTAATGTAAACCGCAGATAAAAGCTACCTATGTACCTATATTTGAGTTTATCTGCGGTTTTTACAAAGTTGCATCTTCTAGGCTAGTGCTGGAGTCTTCACTAGAGAGACAAAGTTGGAGAGAATTTGCAGTCCGGCGGTGGAAGATTTTTCGGGGTGGAACTGGACGGCCATCAGGTTGCGATGCGCGATCGCTGCTGTTACAGTTTGACTACCGTGCGTCACTGTCGCCGCCCGTACTTTGGGGTCAACAGGGTCAACATAGTAGGAATGGACGAAATAAGCCCAAGACTGGTTGGATAGATTTTGCCACAACGGGGCATCTGGTTGGGCGAATTCGAGTTGATTCCAGCCCATGTGAGGAATCGTTAATCCTGTTTCTGGGTAAAATCGTCGCACTACACCGGGGACAATTCCCAATCCGGGTTCTTTACCTTCTTCACTAGAATCGAACAAAATTTGCAATCCCAGACAGATACCTAAGAAGGGTTTCCCGCTGTCAATAGCCCTATGAATCGGTTCGGCTAGCCCGCGCGATCGCAATTGTTGCACGGCTGGGTCAAATGAACCAACTCCCGGTAACACAACACCATCCGCTTGTTCTATTTCCTTTGGAGAATCGGTAATTTTGGGGGTTGCACCAGCTTTCTCCAATCCTTTGCAAACCGAGTGCAGATTCCCCAAATCGTAGTCTATGACTGCAATGACTGACATTAATGTGCCCTTTTATTGTGTTGGTGTATGGTTCCCCCTATGTACACTCTACCTTCTTTCTCTGAAAACTTCAAAAATGCCCTTTTCCACCTTCAGGTAGATTGTATTCCAAGGAGTGTTTCTTTATTTTTGGGTATACTTTTTTCTAAAAATATGAACTTTATTTTGTTATTTGCATTTTAGCTCTTTCTCTCTACTGCATCCCACCGACAAGAACATTAATACTATGATTGAAAATAAGTGTTTCACTTTACACCTCAAGTTACTCGCATTAACTGCTACCTTTGTTACTTGCGAAAAAAGACGCATTTCTCACAACCTTGTTTATGTATATCGATTTTGTTCTATAAGGAATTTATTTTGTTTCTGAGCGCGATAGTTTTCTTTTTCACTAAACTATTTCACCACCTATGGAATGACACAGCACGTTATTTTATAGCAATTTTTAATGATTTAGTATAATTAAAATTTTGCAATTTTTAACTAACAAAACCAGTATAATTGCTGACTTATCATCTGCTTTGTATAAGTATGCGTAAATTTACGGAAGACGTATAAAACTAACATATATTACAGTTTAATTGTTCTTACAAACTTTAACTTTCTAAAATCTATGCAGAGATTATTGCAAAAACTCCTGATTGTTTTTCTGGCTGTTTTATTAATTTCATCTTCAATAATGACATCTGCTGAAGCAGCTAACAGAAGAGGGAGCCACAGGTCTGGCGGTACTAATAGTCATGGAAAAGGTAGCCACTATGAAGGAGGACATTTTACGGAACAAATTATAACCTCAATCTCTAACAATAAAAGTATTGATAGCGTTCCTGTAACTACCGTACCAACTCTACCTAATAGTTTATAAAATTTAGAATTGCTATCGAAATTTTTTATGAATGCTAATATCTCTAGCTTTTTAAGTTGGGTTATTAGCATTCGCCATATTGAGAAAATGCTTTATATAGCGTTGAATTAAGTTAAAATAAACAAATTTTTAAGTTATTTTTTGTTTTTCGCGTTAACAAAGTGATAACTTTGGCTAACTAGAGAAAGAAGCTAGCAGCCGCTTACAGAAATTATTAAAATTCGCCATACCATAAACTTGCCGTTTAATTAGGTTAATTCGATTATGAATTGCCTCTATCACAACATTGATTGTCGGTTACGGAAATCTTCGTAAATCCCTATGCTTTGATTAGGAATCGTTGTGAGCGCCTTGCACTAGATAGACGGCGGATGATTTAATTGACGATTTATTTATTAGATAAGCACTCTATTAAAACATAACTAGAAACACAAATCGGGCAATGAAAAGAAAAATACTGCTAACTTCCTTTCAGACCTGGATGCCGCATCAGAAGTCTAACTCATCTGATGATTTATTGATGGAAATCGCCAAGCTTGATTTATCGCACGAACTAATATATTTAAGGCAACTGCCCGTAGATGTTCAGCTTGCAAGCAGTAGCGCGATCGCAAAAATTGACGAAGTGCAACCGGATGCGATTAT
Organism: Microcoleus sp. FACHB-831; assembly: GCF_014695585.1. NCBI lineage: Bacteria > Bacillati > Cyanobacteriota > Cyanophyceae > Oscillatoriales > Microcoleaceae > Microcoleus > Microcoleus sp. FACHB-831. Next base: position 39,079 of record NZ_JACJON010000032.1, read on the forward strand.
CTGCTGCGGTATGGCAGAAAGTCGAACAACATTAACAGTGGAATCTAATGCAAGCTGCGGTCAAGAAGTAATTAAAACCTCTTTAGATCTTGGTCAATTAGTAGGGGGGCTAACTGGGACTGGTATTAGCCACGATGCGGGTAAATTTGTTTGCGAAGGTCTGTATTACCAAGTTTTGAAATACTTGAGAGAACAGCAGAAAAATTGCCCCTGTATCTTTGTCCACGTTCCAATTATGACCCAGGATAATTTGGCGGAAATTGTCGCAGATTTTTTATTAATAATTCAGCACATGGTAACGAGGCAAGAATCTTATAGCAGTTCTCATTCTGAGTAACAAGCAAAATCTCTAGGAGTACAAAGCTTTGCGCCCCTAGAGATATAGAGTAAAGAATTGAGAATTGCTATAACTTTCTCGCAGGGCGATCGCCGCTCATGTAAAGATAGACTTTATCTATCCCCAGGTTCAACACCCTGCCATGTTTTGAGCTTTAAATTCTTATCCCAAACACTCGGTTTACTTTTAACGTTTGGCTATCCCAGTACCCCGAGTGGTATACGTCTGGACGTTACGCATAGCTTGGCTAGCATAAGGATCGCCGGGACGTTGCTTGAGTGCCCTTTGGAAGTTAATCAGTGCGGTTTGATAATCCTTTTTCTCAGTTGCTGCGTAGCCAACTTGCATAAATCGTTCGTAGTTAGATGCTTTTTTGTTGAGCCTAACTTTAGCCTCATCAGGCTTCATATAGTCGGTAACATTCCAATAAGCAATGGTAGCGTAGCGATCGTTAGGGCGTTCCTGTAGAGCTAGGGTAAAGTAAGACAAAGCTTCGGGATAATTTTTTCTTTGGCTAGCAGCATATCCAAGTCGCATATGGCGATCGTATGCATACTCGACACCATTTGTTGGCGTTCCTTGTCGCGTAGTTGCTGGTGTTGCGATTACTGTTTCAGGTTTCGGGGTGACAACTTGCTGTGTTGTTGTAACTTTTTGCGTTTTAACTATTGTTTGGGCTTGCGTTTGTTTAGCAGGAGCAAACAAAGCGATCGCGATAACGACTGGTAGATATGTTGTTAAAGATGTTAGCTTCATAGGTAGTTTTTCCCTCTGGTTTATTATTTCCTTCTGTTGGTTAAGAAGGTTTTTTGAGTTGTTTTATATTTTTATGATGGCAGTTAGTAAACTGCGATACATCTTCCACAGGTGGAGATTTATTTAACTGTCTTCATCTACCTATTGATAGAAAGTTACAGTTTAGTCTCAAATTGCGGGAACAAATTAAATTAGTAGAAGTCGCTTTCTGCGGATGGCGATCGCTCTCGTTTCAGGCGCCGTAATATAGCTTAACATCTGGCCATATACCCCAAGGAGGGCGTATTCTGTAGCTAGCTGAAGAGCCGCGATCGCACTTGCCTAGATTATGTCAGCCTGGAAAGAGATAAGACAGCAAGCATTGCAAAGAGACAACCGCACTTGTCAAGTTTGCGGTAAACCAAACAGCGCCCAAGTTCATCACGTCACGCCTAGAAGCAAGGGTGGAAAAGATGAATTGTCCAATTTAATAACGCTGTGCGGTAAGTGTCACATGGTTATTAGTCCCGTTCCTGAATGGTTGCTGACAAAGCTTTGGGAAATTCAACCGGATGAAATTAGCGGTGAAAGAGAAAGAATATTGCATCGCATCGACGAACTTATGATAAATATAAATATGCATTATTGAAAGAGTTGCGATCGCTGGTTGAGTTGGTTAGTTTGGGATGTTTTACCAAGCTCTTAAAAACGTGAGCCTTGTTTTATAAAAAAGGTATGCTGACTTCTCTTCTTCACGAAGTAGTTGAAACTTCTATAGTAGGAATGGGTAGCTATTAAAAAGCCACTCAATTAACTCTTTATCGAATAGCTCTGGTTCTTCAAAGTGAGGCGCATGACCGCTTTTTTCAAATATGCGGATAGTAAGATTACTGAACTTATCTCTTACTGCTTCCCACATATGCGGTGGTGGTTGGAGGTAATCATAGCGCCCAAGAGCAAGAAACACAGGGGAAAGTAACTTATCTAAGTTCTCAGTAATATCGATATCCCGAAAAACCTCGCCCCAGACATAATCAAACATAGCCATATTTACTTCTATACCTTCCCAAAGTTTGGTTGCGTCATAGTTGTAGTCAAACCAACTTTTTGGCCCCATGAGAAGGCAATAGGTAATAAAAGCTTTTTCAGGTGCGGCGGATATTTCTTGAGGCAACGTAGCTAGGTTTTCAGCAAGAACTGCTTTACGCTCAGGACAAACAGATTCATTCAGATATCGTTGGGCAGCAGCATGACCTTCGGGCGACAAATTCGGCCCTACACACATCATTACCAAATGAGACACATTGGTAGGATATTTCTTGGCATACTCCAGCGCCATAAATGCATGGCCTGAATGACCAATCAGAACAATTTTATCGAATCCTAGCTCTTTCCTAACGAGTTCAATATCATCAACCAGTAAGTCTATCTGGAACAAAGAGGTATCTTTACAATCGTAAGGAGGCGAGAAACCTCGATGATCGACAAAGGCCAACTTTAGACTGTTACGGAGATTGGTAGAAAACGTTCTTGAGTAATACAGCGAACTTCCAATCACAATGGTAGGAACACCGTGACCCTCAACAATATACTGGAGCTTAAAACCGCTTGAATAGACGTGACCTCTTAAAGACATACTCTTACCTCTTTAAAAATCAATAGCTTAATCAATACATTACGTTTCAACCACTGCTAATTTTAGTATTAACCAACCACCAATCGCATCCCGACGCCGACCTTTTTCCCTAAGAGGCACGTCCTGAAAAATGCTTTTGTTTTGAGATTAAAAAGGTGATAGAAAGAAACAATACAAAATGCGCTTCGCACGAGAAGTAAAAAAATATTCGCCAGGAAGCGGAAGCAACGGATGACCGCGTGTTTTGCAAATATGCCTGGATTACCGTAACCGTTATCACCACCTGATGTTGAGAGACGCTGATAGGATCGAGATAGATGAATAAAGTCTTACCAATCTCCCTATGACTCTGGGCAATCTGCGCGATCTCTACCAGCAAGTAATTCTGGAACACTATAAGAAACCAAAGCACAAGGGCAAAACCGCTGTTGTGCATCGCCAGCAGAGGGGTCACAATCCTTCGTGCGGCGATACGATTGAGCTAACCCTTCAGCTAAATGAAGCGGGCGATCGCATTGAAGACGCTAAATTTGAAGGAGAAGGCTGCGCGATCGCGATGGCTTCTGCCGATCTCATGGCTGGCGCTTTGCGTGGGAAGAGTGTAGACGAAGCGCTGGAAATGGTGCAACGCTTCCAAAACATGATGAAAGGCGAAGCTGAATTCCCCAAAGAACAGCGCAAGCTAAACGTCATGCAAGGCGTCTCCCAGTTTCCAGTGCGGATCAAATGCGCCAACTTGACATGGCATACTCTAAAAGCTGCCCTCGAATCCGCAAATGTCGAGACGGCAAATGGATTTGTTAGCAACGAGAAAGAAGACGCTTAAAAAGCCATGTTCACAACAGCAGATTTCCTTAACTACGCCAAGTGGTCGGGTATCCTCACCTTACTATGCGGCGCGATCGCCTTTCTGGGTTTCATCTTTAAATGGGGCATCCGGTTTAGGTTTGTGGGCATCACCGGATTTATGGGCCTCCTCACAGGAGGTTTATTGGCCTTAAGTATAGTGCCCCTAACCCACAGTGAAATTCCCGGTGCAGTACGCTACTCGCTAGTTTACGACACCGGATCTACGCAAGTTGTAATTACTGTGCCGCCGCAAATCACCGAAGAACAATTAGACGCAACTCTGCGTCAAGCCGCTAGTAATTTATATTCCTACGGGCGCATGGGTCAGGGCAACAACAACCAGCTTACCGTTCGGGCACGCACGGTTATCCACCCTGAACCTGGTGTTTCCAAGTTGCTTTACTTAGGGGAGATACGCGCTTCCCTCGCCAACCGCAATGATGACAAACTAGCGATCGAAATTCACAAAGAACTATTCGCGCAACTGCCAAAACCAACCGCTTGAAAAAGTTGCGTAGGATAGGCACTGCCCGCGAGGTTAAGATAAGGTGGGCAATGCCCACCCTACTTAGGTTATGTAGCAAAGACTATCTATAAATATTTCCCGAACATTCTTGATTAATAACGTTATCTAGAAGTAAGATAATTCGTTCTATGGCTAATCAATCCTCACCAGAATTGCTCGCACAACAGACTAATGCGTTGTTTTCTCTGATGGTTGCTCCAGGGAGAATAATGCGGGGCGTCCAGGCATTATCTCATGCGGGAGTGGCGATCGCGCACCTTGGTCGTCGTCCTTTAGTTGTCGGCGGCGATCGCACTCTTGCCGCTACTTTACCCAAATTGCAGCCAGTTCTAGAACAGCAAGGTCTGCAACTTGAACAAACTTCCTATGGCGCAAATTGCAGCGAATCAAGTCTCGCATCCCTCCGCCAAGCAGTAACAACTCATCAAGCTGACTTGATTATCGGTGTCGGCGGCGGTAAAGCGTTAGATGCTGCAAAATTACTTGCCCACCAGTGCGGGTTGCCCATCGTCACAATTCCCACATCAGCCGCAACGTGCGCTGCGTGGACAGCCCTCTCTAATATCTATTCTGACGAAGGCGCATTTCTCTACGATGTTAGCCTCGATCGTTGCCCAGATTTGCTGATATTAGACTACGAATTAATTGAAACGGCTGGACAACGCACCTTAGTTGCTGGAATTGGCGACGCCTTAGCCAAGTGGTACGAAGCATCTGTAAGCAGCGGTCACTCAGATCAAACATTAATTATTGCCGCAGTACAACAGGCTAGAGTGCTAAGGGATATTTTGTTTCAAAAAACTCCTACAGCGATCGCCGAAACTGGGGGAGAATTTTGGCGAGAAGTTGTTGACGCAACCGTTCTACTTGCTGGCGTCATCGGTGGATTGGGAGGCGCACAGTGTCGCACCGTAGCAGCCCACGCCGTACACAATGGTCTGACTCACATTCCGGCTAGCCATCATGCATTACACGGAGAAAAAGTTGCCTATGGTATCCTAGTGCAACTGCGTTTAGAAGAAATGCTGTTGGGCAATCAACTCGCAGCATCTGCACGGCAACAGTTGTTGAAGTTCTACACCGAGATTGGTTTACCTGCGAGTTTAGGCGATTTGGGGTTGGGCAATATTACCCTAGCAGAGTTACAGCAAGCAGCTGAAATTGCTTGTGCCCCCAATTCGGATATTCACAGGCTACCGTTTAAAGTTGTGCCAGATCAGCTTATGGCGGCAATGGTTTCCACCAAAACGCCAGTAGAAGCGGGGCGACAGAATCTCGTTAGTAGTTCATAGTTCGTGGTGTTTTAGCAATGAACTATTAACCACCAACAATCAGCAATTGTAGTTTTTTAGATCGGGAGAGCATTGTCTTCAAATGACTTTAGATTGGATTAGCCCAGCGGAACGCTTACAATCACTGCCGCCCTACGTGTTTGCCCGCTTGGATGAACTAAAAGCCAGGGCACGCGAACAGGGTTTGGACTTGATAGACTTGGGAATGGGCAATCCGGATGGCCCAGCGCCCCAGCCAGTAATAGATGCTGCGATCGCTGCCCTGCAAAATCCCGCAAATCACGGCTATCCACCTTTTGAAGGTACGGCCAACTTCCGTCGCGCCATCACTAGCTGGTATCGTCGCTGCTACGATGTTGACTTAGATCCGGATAGCGAAGCTTTACCCCTGCTGGGTTCTAAAGAAGGTCTAACCCACCTCGCCTTGGCTTATCTCAATCCAGGTGATTTGGTTTTAGTCCCCAGTCCAGCTTACCCAGTGCATTTTCGCGGGCCGATAATTGCTGGTGCTAAACTCCACAACCTCATCCTCAAACCAGAAAACGACTGGTTGATAGATATCAGCGCTATTCCCGAGGATGTTGCCAGAACTGCGAAAATTCTCTATTTCAACTATCCCAGCAACCCCACTGGCGCAACTGCACCCCGCGAATTTTTTGAAGAAATTGTCGCTTTTGCCCGCAAGTACGAAATTTTACTCGTCCACGACCTTTGTTATGCTGAATTAGCCTTTGATGGTTATCAGCCGACCAGCTTGTTAGAAATTCCTGGCGCGAAGGACATTGGAGTTGAGTTTCATACCATGTCCAAAACCTACAATATGGCAGGCTGGCGCGTGGGATTTGTTGTTGGCAATCGCCACATTATTCAAGGGTTGCGGACTTTAAAAACTAATCTGGATTACGGCATTTTTGCTGTCTTGCAAACTGCGGCTGAAACTGCGTTGGAACTGCCAGATAGTTACGTTCAGGAAGTGCAGCAACGCTACCGCCGCCGCCGCGATTTTATGATTGACGGATTGGCTGCGTTGGGGTGGAATATTCCCAAAACAAAAGCCACTATGTATCTGTGGGTTCCGTGTCCTCCTGGTATGGGTTCGACGGATTTTGCCCTAAATGTATTGCAGCAAACTGGGGTAGTGTTGACGCCTGGTAATGCTTTTGGCCCTGGCGGGGAGGGTTACGTGCGGATAAGCTTGATTGCAGAGTGCGATCGCTTGGGTGAAGCTTTGCAGCGTTTCAAACAAGCAGGTATTCGCTATCAAACTGAGGCGCTGGTTTCTGCTTCCGATTAATTAACTTGGTGGCGATCGCGCTATTATTGAGTCCGCTAAGGCGGACTTTGTTTTTATACCAGTCTGCGGGCAAATTACAAAAAGGGGATGCGATCGCCATAGCAATGCTCCCCGTTAATCTACTTCAGAGTAAAAGATTTTGTCTCGCTAATTTCAGTACCCGCAACCTTGTCATAAAGAGTTAGCGTAACTTGGTACACTCCAGGCGCTACTTTATTATTAGTATTAACGCTGCCATTTGGAGATGGTGCTATATCATTTTCTAAGACAGCTTTGCCTTTTTCTCCTAATAAATTTTTTTGGGTAAAAATTACTTTACCCTTGGCATCTTTAACAGACATATCCATGTCAAGCCAGTTTTTGCCGTCATTACCTTTTTTAAATTTCCCAACGTTGAGTAAAACAAAATAAATCGTGTCGCCTCTTTTAAAAACAGCATCCTTGCTAGGAGCCACTTTATTGTCTGCTGTTTTTTTCGCTAGAAGGGATTGTTGAAAAGTTAGTTTGCTGGAAGTTGCGCTGGCGGTAGTAGGAGAAAAACTTGGCGTTGCGGTAGTAGTAGCAGCTGAGTTTGTTGTAGCCGAATTTGAGCTATTTGTATTAGTAGGAGAAGAAGTTGGGCTGGGGCTGCTAGTAGTAGATGTATCGGTTTTGCCACCACAAGCGCTGAGAATCGCTACCAAGCTACCTATAATTAGGGTAGTAGGGGCAAATTTTAATATATTTTTAATCATTTGTACCTCAAGGAGATTAAGCGACATTATTGGTAAAATTCATTATATTTGAAAGGTAAGGAGTTGAAAAAGTCAGGCAGAGGTATTATATGCCGGAATTACACCGATAAAACGAGTAAAATGAAGTTTACGGGAGCGCGGAGCCTGCAAACTAAGGTCAACTTTTGGTGGGCTGTAGTTAGAGATGGGATAAAGCGGCGATTCTACAAAATGCGATCGCTATATGTGTACGCAAGCACGGTCAGGGGTTAAATTTACTAAGGTTAAGTATCCTTTCTAACCTAGAGGCGATTGCGCTTCTGTACCATAAATTTAGCTCAAAAATATAAAAATAGAATTAGAATATCCGGTATAATTTCATCTTTCACAAGAAAGATATTTACTGGCGTTCCTGCCCCCATGCCGAGAATGACAACGTTAAGTCATGCTGGTTATGGTGGATTCAGGAAAAAATGAGCCTTAGTACTGTACTAGGGGTATGCTAAATTGCAGCCTATGCGGACAAGCCAAGAAATTCAGGCGGAAATAGAAAATCGGTTCGGTTTTATCCCGCCCTTCTTCGCCCCAGCGCTAGAGATTGCCGAGATCCTTGAGAACCTATGGCAACAAACGCTGTCGGGGTACATCAACAATCCTCTGCCAGCACTGTTCAAGGAAAAGCTATTCGCTTATTTGTCGCGCTACTGTAGCTTACCTTACTGCCTCATCTCCCACAGTTGCACGCTGCGTCCGCTGGGAATGACTGCAACAGAAGTTCTAGAACTGCTGGAATCGCCCCCGCCTACGGCAACGCAAATCGAGGAACAACTGAAGGAGTTAGCAAACATTTCGGCAGGAATCGCACAAGATCCGAAGCGGCTGCAATCGGAGCTAGAAACAGAATCGGCGTTTGCTAAGGGTGTGTTTGCTGGTGCCATCTTTATGTTCCTGAGAACAAATTTGGCCAGTGTTTGCCGCCGCGAGATGCATCGTATTTTGGGGTCAGTATACTACAACCACCTGACGGCGTTTTTGGTATACGTGAAAAGCTGCCACACATGGGTAGAAAATCACCCTGAGCTGGCGTATGAAGCAGACAAACGCGCCGAAGAAAACCTGGGAGGATTGCTAAGAGAGGAGCCGAGTTTATTTGACTTTTTCCGCAACTATAGCGATCGCATTAGACGTGAAAGCGAGAACAGAGAAGAACAACTGCTCGCTGAGATAAACGAGCGTCAAAGAGCGCAACAAGAACGCGATCGCTACTTAGAGCAGTTGCAGAAGGAACGCGAGTATTTAGAAGCAGTAGTTCAGCAAATGCCCGCTGGCGTAACGATCGCCTCTGCTCCCGACGGGAGGATAATTCTGTGCAACAGGCAAGCCGAAGAACTATGGGGTTCGCCCGTACCGATGCCTCAAGCGATCGCTCAATACAACGAATATCAAGCTCTATATCCAGATGGAAGTCGCTACAAAGCAGAAGATTGGCCGATGGCGCGATCGCTTATTAATGGCGAGGTGGTGAAAGATGAAGAAATTTCCACCATCCGCGGTGACGGTACGCCAGCGATAGTCAGCATTAGTTCTGCCCCGATTCGTAACAGCGAGGGGAGGATCATCGCCGGAGTTGTCACCTTCTCAGACATCACCGAGCAAAAGCAGATGCAGCAAACGCTGCGCCAGAGCGAAGAAAAGTTGAGGGCGCAATACAAAAATATCCCCATCCCCACTTATATATGGCAGCGTGTCGAGTCAGATTTTGTCTTAGTTGATTACAACTATGCTGCTGTTGCCATTAGTAAAGGTGGTATTGCTGACTTTGTGGGAAAAACAGCCAGCGACCTTCACCGCGATCGCCCAGAAATACTCGATGAACTCTGGCAGTGCTTTCAAGAAAAGACCCCCATTAAGCGAGAGATGCCATACCAGTTAATCTCTACGGGGGAAAGCAAGCATTTAGCAGTCAGCTACGTTTATGTGCCGCCCGATTTAGTGATGGTGTATGCGGAAGATATTACCAGCCGCAAGCAGGCAGAGCAGCAAATATTACAGGCTAACGAGCGCTTTACTCTAGCGGCGGCGGCGGTAAATGCCGTTATTTATGACTGGGATGTTATTTCCAACCAAGTCGAAAGGACGCGAGGCATTGAAGAAATTTTAGGCTATAGCCCTCAAGAGGTGGAACCTACTAATAAATGGTGGCGCGATCGCATCCATCCAGACGATCTGCAACGCACTGACGAACAAATGCGAGACGCCTTGGCGAATGCAAGCAGTTTCACCGTCGAATATCGCATTCGCAACAAGGAAGATCGATACCTGTATGTGTGGGACAGAGGGATAATCGTCAGAAATGACCGAGGGGATGCAGTGCGAGTAGTAGGCTGCACCTTGGACATAAGCGATCGCAAGCAGGCAGAGGAGGAACTAAAACAACAGAAAGAGATTCTGCAAAGCATCCTGGATAATATCCCCGTAATGATTGCTTTTTACGAGAATTCCCAAGACATAACGTATGTCAATTTAGAGTGGGAGAGGGTATTTGGCTGGTCTACCGAAATGCTCAAAGGAGGGGGAAGCAAGGAATTTTTTGCCCAAATTGCCCCAAACCCAGAAAACCGCAAGATGGGTTACGAGTACATGGCAACAGCACAAGCAGGCTGGCGCGATTTCAAAATTGTCGTTGCGGATGGCAGCGTTCAAGAGCATTCGTGGGCAAATATTCGGCTTTCCAACGGGATGGCCATAGGCATTGGAGTGGATGTTACCGAACGCAAGCTAGCTATGGATGAGTTGCAAGCATCTGAGAGCCGCTTCCGGCAGTTGGCAGAAAATCTGCCAGATGTATTTTGGATGTCTAGCCCCGATAAGAGTCAGATACTTTATGTCAGCCCCGCTTACGAAGACATATGGGGTCGTAGCTGCCAGAGTTTGTACGAACAGCCAACATCGTTTTTGGATACAATCTATGCCGAGGATCGCGATCGCGTAGCTGGTATTTTTGCGGTTCTGATCCAAGGAGAGGCTACAGAATTGGAGTATCGCATCGTCCGTCCCGATGGCGAGGTGCGGTGGATTCGCGATCGCGGTTTTCCCATCAAAGACGAGTCTGGTTGTGTTTACCGCATCGCCGGAATAGCTGCCGATATAACTAAGGCCAAGCAGGTTGAGGAGGCATTGCGGCAACACGCAGAAGCATTAGAACAAGCAAACCGGATTAAGGACGAGTTTCTGGCAATAGTGTCCCACGAACTGCGATCGCCGCTTAACGCCATCTTGGGTTGGGCGAAGCTACTCCGCACCCGTAAGTTTGACACGGCTACTACGGAACGCGCACTTGAGACGATCGAGCGCAATGCCAAGTCCCAAGCGCAACTCATCGAAGATCTGTTGGACATTTCCCGCATTCTCAGGGGTAAAATTCACCTGGAGATGCGTCCAGTCGAATTGATATCGGTTATTGAGGCAGCGATTGATACGGTACGCTTTGCAGCCGAGGCTAAATCTATCGAGTTTAGATTTTCGATTGTAGATTTTGGATTAGGAGATATTGGGGAGAATTTACAATCTATTGCACGCTTCTTAGTTTCTGGCGATACGAACAGATTGCAGCAAGTTGTCTGGAATCTTCTCTCAAACGCCATCAAGTTCACGCCCGAAGGCGGTCGGGTTGAAGTCCGATTGTCAGTAATAGGGAATGCGTCTGTCCAAGACTCCGGACTTAGCTATGCCCAAATAGAGGTAAGCGATTCAGGCGTGGGTATAGGTGCTGACTTTCTCCCTTATGTATTCGAGAGATTTAGGCAAGGAGATAGCACGACTACGCGATCGCACGGTGGATTGGGACTGGGTTTAGCAATAGTACGGCAATTAGTGGAACTGCACGGCGGAAAGGTATTTGCGACAAGTGAGGGAGTCGGAGGCGGTGCGACGTTTAAAGTCCATTTGCCACTGCTCAACACTGCCGAGACAAAAATTTCTAGTGTTAAAGAAAACACGAGCGGTACTGACGAGCGCGCCGCAAGCGCTATTAGGGGGTTGCGGGTGCTGGTAGTGGATGACGAAGTTGATACCCGCGAGTGGATCTCGCAGGCGTTAGAACATTATGGAACTGAGGTAATAGCGATCGCCACAGCCAAGGAGGTGCTTGAGGTTCTCGACAGGTTGAAGGCAGATATACTGGTGAGCGACATTGGAATGCCTGTTGAGGACGGCTACTCGCTGATTGCTAAAGTGCGATCGCGTAGCAGCGAGCAAGGGGGAGAAATTCCCGCGATCGCTCTCACGGCTTACGCGAGGGAAGAAGACAGGCAACGATCTTTTCAAGCAGGTTTTCAGATGCATGTGTCTAAGCCTATAGAGCCGCTAGATTTAGTAAGAGCGATCGCCAAACTAGCTGGACGAAGTTAAGGAATGGGGAAGGAGGATGGCGGCTGCAATAAATCGGCGTCTCTACAAAGGCTCTGGACTTTTAATAGTGTGATATGAATTCTTATCGATTTAGTTGGTTTGATTGGTTTTGTCTGTGGTATCCACCAGGATGGTTAATTTTATTCAACCGCCACTGGCAGCATTATCATGACGATCCAGATGGTTGGAATTGGTTTGAATATTTATTGTTTCTAATTCCTGGAGGATTTTATTTAGCCTTTTTCATCCGCTGGTTGCGTCTCGGCTGTCGTTTTCCTCGCGGTGAAAGTAATAACTTCGATCCCAATTATCAACAAGCATTCCGAGATGAAATTCTGACTTTTATAGTCAAAGATTATTTTCGCGGCGAGCTACAACAAGTTGAGAATTTACCCGAATCAGGGCCATTGATAGTAGCAGTAAACCATGCAGGGATGTGTTACCCTTGGGACATTTTAGGGTTAGCTTGTCTGTTGAGTCAGACACGAGGATGGGTAGTGCAACCGCTTGCAGGCGTGCAATTGTTCGATCATCCTTGGGTACGTTGGTGGTTGCCGCCTGGATGGTCAAAAGTTTTGGGGGGAGTAAGAGCAGAAGCGGAAGAATTTGAAGCGGCGATCGCGAGTAAGACAATTTTACTTTATGCGCCCGAAGGCATACGCGGGCCAGGGAAGGGATGGGCAAAACGCTATCAGTTAGAAAGGTTTCATCCTAGTTTTATGAAGTTGAGCGATCGCTATCGCGTTCCCGTTCTGCCTGTAGCTTGCATTGGTAATGAAAACTTGCATACTTGGAATATTAATATTAAACCTTTAGCAAGAGCGCTCGATCTACCTTTTTTGCCCGTATCTCTTTTGATGATTGTATTTGCTTTCTTTCCCTCAATGGGAGTTTGGGCAATGAGAACCCGAATGAAGTATTACATCCAGCCCGTGTATAAAGCTTGGTCAGAAGAAGATGAATTGCCAGAAGAGAATAGCGATTCTCGCCTAGAGCGATCGCGTGCTTACCGACACGCACAACTATTACAAGAAAAGCTGCAAATGCAAATTAACGACTTAAGAAAAACATAAACATAAACCCTTTCCTTTAAGGAAAGGGTTTGGGTTGAGGTCAAAACATCAACTTCCTAACTTCTGCAACTTATACAAACTTGCATACAATCCACCTTGCTCTAACAATTCATCGTGACTCCCAGACTCTATTAATTGACCGCGTTTTAGCACCAAAATCCTATCTACGTTGCGAATAGTCGAGAGGCGGTGAGCAATAATAATCGCAGTACGCCCAACCAATAATTTATCTAAAGCTTCCTGAATTAACGCTTCTGTACCTACATCTAAACTCGCCGTTGCTTCATCCAAAACTAAAATTCGGGGATGGCGAATAGCAGCGCGGGCAAAAGCTAAAAGTTGCTTTTGTCCCCCAGAAATATTAGTGCCTCTCTCGCGCAATTGAGTATCGTAACCTTGGGGTAATTGTTCGATAAACTGGGCAACATTAGTCGCCTCAGCCGCGCTGCGAACTTCTTCAAATGGGTAAGTTTCACCCAGAGTTATATTACTCTTTACATCACCCGCAAATAGAAAGCCATCTTGCAAAATTACTGCTAAGTGATGCCGCAGTTCTGTTTGCGGTAAGTCGCGAATATCAACGCCATCTAGAAGAACTCTGCCTTTGCTGGGTTCGTAGAGACGACACAAGAGACGAATTATTGAGCTTTTTCCAGCACCAGTAGGGCCAACTAAGGCAACTTTCTCGCCAGGACGGATAGTGAAATTTAAATCTTGCAGAACGTATTCATCATTTTTGTAAGCTAACCAGACATTTTCAAAACGAATTTCGCCGTATTTGGGTTGGCTATTCTCTTTTCCAAAAGAGGGAAAAGAATTAGAATCATCAGCGGATGAGGGGAGCTTTTTAGGATGTTGTGGATCGCGAATCTCTATCGGTTCGCTCATAATATTGCTGATGCGTTCGACTGCTGTAAATCCAGATTGCAGCGTGGTGAATTTTTCAGCAAAGCGGCGCACGGGGTCGAAGAGACGCTGGGAAAATAGAATGAAGGCTGAAAGAGTACCAAAAGTGAGAGCGTCTCCTATAACCATCAGGCCACCCAACCAGAGGACGCAAGCGATCGCTACTAACGAAATCCACTCTAATGTTGCAGAAACTGCTGACTCGTTAAAAATGGTATTATCTACTTCTTTGATATAGCGTTGGTTAATAGCGCGAAACATTTCTGCATTGAATTTCTCGCGGCGGAACATCTGTACAACGTTCATACCGACGATGTTTTCTTGCAGCATTGAATTCAGCGCAGATAGTTCTTCCCTAGCTTTGTAGTTCGCTTTGCGGTACTGCTGTTGTAAGTACATAATCAAAAGGCTGATTGGTATCAACATCAGCACCAGCATCAATGCTAATTGCCATTGCACCGTAAACATGGTGATGCCAATTACCAATATCTGTAAGACATCGCTAACAATGCCCACAGCACCAGTAGAGAAAACATCGCCCAGGGCTTCCACATCGCTGCTGAGGCGAGTAATTAATTTCCCCACTGGGGTTTTATCGAAAAATCGCACCGCCAGAGATGTGACGTGATAAAACAAATCATCCCGAATATCAGCGGTAATTTTCTGCCCCACTTTCTGCACCAGGTATCCCTGGACGGCTACAAATACCAAGCGGACTGCCATAGTTACCAGCAGCAAACCGGAGAGAATATTTAAGCCTTCCCAGAGGTCGCGTCCTTGGAGAAAAGACCAAGTTTGCTCTTTGCGAATAAAGGAAACAGCCTCTCCAATTATTAGGGGTTGAACTGCCCCAGCCACAGATAGGGGCACCAACAACACCATCGAAATTAGGAATTCGCGTCCGCTGCGGCGGGCATAAGGGACGAGTTGCAGGAATAGTCGCCAGTCGGTTTCGCGGGGGCGTCGATTTTCATCAGCTTCTTTTAACGGTGATAAACTAGCCATTCGATTTTAGATTTTGGATTTTAGATTGTGGATTATCCCCACGACCTGAGTCGATAATGGAATTGAATTTTTCAGGATGAATCCGCCCTGGATCGACCAGAGGTTATTTTAACTACGCAAAACACACGCTTTCCAAATGTAGCGTAGGCGACTGTACAATCGTCTCATGCGGGAGATTGAAACGCGATCGCGGTAGTCTTATCGCTTGCAGTTTTAGTGGGAATTCGCTCTAAGATACCGGAACCAAAGACTTTATCTAGTTCTAAATACTCTAGATGGACGTAGCCGATATGACAGTGGCAGGTATCGTTGGTGCAGGTTCGCGCAAATAGTGCTGCTTCAAAGTTGGGGTCGTAAATATTGCCAATTGGTTGCTTAATAAAGTGACAGCGCCGCATAGTACCGTTACCATCGACAGAGATAACGGACTCTCCTGCACGACAAGCGCGATCGCGGCTGGGATATTGGTGAGTATTGAGGCGAAATAAGGGGTCAATTGACTCAAAAAAGCGCAAATCTTCTTCAGACATTTGGGGAAGTTCGCGTTTTACGGCATTAATCCAAAGGTAGATATTTTGTGGTAATTCGCGACGCAAGGCAGCAATTTCTGCTTTGAATTGGGGGAACCCGACAACACCAGCGCTGAAGCGGACGCCGCGTTTATCGAGTTCTAGGGATTTTGCCAGGAAGCGATCGCGCTTTACCCATTCTGGATGAAATGTTGCCCACAAAGCTAGTTTATCTTTGTTGCATTCTTCCACCCAATTTAAGTTACAAGAGAGATTAGTTTGAATTGCAGCTTTGTCAACGTTAGGCATTTGAGTTAATTTAGCCAAAGCTTTTTGATACCAGCTATGGATTAAAGCTTCTCCCCAAGGTGTAATTAAAATTGAGAATCGGTGCTGTGTATTTTGGGCTATCCAGTCAGTAAATCGCTCTAAAGCTTGTTGGTCTATAGCTAATTCTGCGGCTGATTCTTGTCGCTTGGCGAAGGGGCAATATTCACAGCCATAGTTGCAACTGATTAAAGGGCCGCGATAGAGAATTGTTATGTGCATTGGTAATTATAAAAAGGCAAAATTAAAGTTATTCAGTGATAGAACAGTAGCGATAATTGCGATAATCTTGCTCGATACTCTTTTGCTTGTTTGCTATAAGTTGGACATCTAACTGGTTTAGTCGTTCAATCATTTCATCAGATAAGAAATTCTCGGAAAGATTGAGGATATCAAGTCGGTTTACCGCCGGACAGTTTAGCAAAGCT
This sequence comes from Microcoleus sp. FACHB-831, assembly GCF_014695585.1. Taxonomy (NCBI): domain Bacteria; kingdom Bacillati; phylum Cyanobacteriota; class Cyanophyceae; order Oscillatoriales; family Microcoleaceae; genus Microcoleus; species Microcoleus sp. FACHB-831. Next base: position 55,119 of record NZ_JACJON010000032.1, read on the forward strand.
TCTGCACCTTTATCTCCCAGCGTTCCCATCGAAAGGTCTAGCACTTTCAGGAATTCAATCTCAGTTGAATCTGCTACCGCCTCAGCAATCTCGTCTGAGTATTCGCTGTTACATAGCCCTAAGTAAGCTAGCCTGGGAAATAACCCGTTGTAAAGAATTGGCATCAAATCACCTACTGAAGAATCTCCCCCGTAATTTGGCGTACCTAGCCATAACTCAAGGTGATTTAACGCAGGCAACTTCAGATCGCAAATCTGAGTAATGGTTTCGCTACTAAGTCCGCCGCTTTCCACGATCAGCGCCTTTAAATTGTCGTGGCGCAATGGATTACAATCTAAGCCACCACCACAACGTACTTGTAATATTTCCAATTGCGGATAAGCTTCCAAGATAGGGCTGATGTTGTGATGGTTAAGCCAGGAAATCTGGTAGTCGCAACCATAGGGACCGCTAAACACAGCTTTAAGACTTTTGAGCCGATCTTTAGCAGCAATAAGATCGTTATGAAACGCTCCTCCCCACGCGAAAAGTAAAGCTTCAATCTTACTGGCTTTAGGATCTTGGAGAAGGGCATCGAAATGTTTATCCTTTAGAACATAGGCAGCGCCTGCGGTTTGGGTAATGCCAGTTTGAGGGTCGAATTCTTTAACTTTCCGATTGGCAAACCTGGTAAACCTGTAATATATTTTTGACTTTTCTAGAAGACGCTCAACCAAATCCCAAGGTTTGTATTCTCGCAGAGCTTGTTTGACTTGAGGCTCTATTCTATCCCGCAATAACTGATAGGCACAATGCTGCACTTGTGCTGATTCATCTTGCAAAGCTCGAATTACCAAATCTAAACCTGCATCAGCATAATTAAGAGCTTCATTAACAGCCACTATCCGTGCTTTTACCAAAGGACTTGCCAAGCGTTGCTTGACACCCTCAATTCCTCCTAAGATAGCACCTTGTACTGGTGGCGGTGATTGTCCTCCAAGGACGGCATCATGTTGTTTTGGTTGGTTAGGCTCGTTTGTCATATTTAACTATTTCAACTCGTAGGTTTGCATTAGTTGCTGGACTTTATCTGAGAACAACCAAGCGCCAATTGTGTCGGAACGTTCAACACCAAAATCAGTTAAGCGCAGAGTTGCATTATCCAAATTAGCTAACTTCAGCGATATCAGTTGGGATAGTTCGGGAAAATCTGCGATCGCATCCGTTCCAAACTGCTGGCGATATGCTGCAAAACTTAACCCTTCATCAGACAACAAAGACAATAAAATATAGCGGCGCTGGCGTTCTTCTTCATCAAGTAGAAAGCCATAATTTGCATAGGCGAAACTTTCATCGCTTTTGTTAATAAAAACTTGTAAAATCTCGCGCACTTCCTTCGCATCTACTGCGTAATCGTTCGAGTAATGTAAACTGTCAGTGTAAGACCGCGCACCGCAACCCAAACCAACCATTCCATCAGCTTGACAACAATAAACTGGCCCTTCAAATGTAGTTGATTGTTTGGCGCGGAACATCCGCATCGAAACTTGGGTGTATCCTTCAGCAAGCAGAAAATCTCGCCCTTCGCGGTAGCAAGCGAGGCGAATATCGTCCCACTCGCGGTTAGAAATACCCATACCTGTAAGCGGTCGCACGTAGAGGGGATATAGATAAATTTCTTCTGGCTGAAATTGCAAAGCTTGGCGAATAGAATACAGAAAAGTGTCTACAGTTTGACCGGGTAAACCATACATCAAATCGATGTTAATAGTAGGAAAACCAGCCTTTCGCATGAGAGCGATCGCATCTTCCACTTGCTGCGATTTTTGCCGTCTGTGAATAGCTAAAACTTCCGCATCAATGAAACTTTGAACCCCTATGCTGGCGCGATCTATACCACGCGATCGCAACAAGTTTAATTTATCTTTATCCACAGTTTCCGGCGACATTTCTACAGAACCGGGGATGCAAGGCAAATCAGCGCCCATAGTTTCAGAAGCAATATCTAAAATAGCTTCTAATCCGCCTATTGGTAGTTGAGTAGGAGTACCGCCACCGATAGCAAATCGGGCGAAAGATGTTTCACCCAAAGCCGCTTTTACCCGCTGCGCTTGTCTTTTTACAGCCTTAATATATTGACTGACAAAATCCTCATTATGCGTAACCGTCGTAAATAGATTACAAAATCCGCAACGCATCTCGCAAAACGGGATATGAATGTAGAGGAATAGCGCATTCTTATCTTGTTTTGACCATAACTCGGAAAGTGAAATCGGCGGTTCAATTGGTCGATAAGCTGTTTTATGGGGATAAGAATAAACGTAGGCTTGATAAGGGGATTCTTGCAGTAGATTCCGCAGTTCTAAGCGATGGTATAAATTTGGATTCTTGTCCAGGTGAGTCGTCATGGTAAATTTTCCTTGGATAAATTTTGATTAATATAGCAATCCTAAATCAGTTGTGAAATCTCTATAAAGCTCTTTCCTTTGCGCTCTTTGCGTCTTGGCGGTTCATTAAAAAAATCTTCCACAAATATATTTTATTGTAGAAACGGCAATTTATCGCCTCTCGCTTCACTAGAGTTTAAGATGAATTCAGCATAAGGAACTGTACCAACAATAGGGTGATTGAGACGATGACCAGTGTAACCGTCTTCGCCATAAGTTGTACCGTGATCTGAGCATAAAATGCACAATGTAGGTGCGCGTTTTTGCAATGTTTCCCAAAGTTTACCTAACTGGCTATCTACATATTCCAAAGCAGCAGCGTGGGATTCTATTGTGTCTGTTTTTGCACCAGAAAGGTAGAAGTAATTTGGTTGATGTAAGGCTGAAATATTAATGAAGATAAATAAACGGCGATCGCGTGGTATTTTTATTAAAATATCTTGAGCGATCGCTATTTGATTTTCTGTAGATTTAGGGTTAGTAACTCCAAGTTCAGGACTCCAATAACTCTCCTTAAATAACGCAGGAAATACATTACTAAGAGGCGTGAGTTTATTGAAAAATCCTACTCCACCAATGCAAACAGTATGATAACCTTTCGACGCTAAACTGGTTATTATATCCGCACCGTCTAAAACGCAAGTATTGCTGTTAATAGTAGTACTTCCTTCAAACCGCAGCGCAAACAATCGCGGGTGGACTCCTGGCGTTATAGGTGTAGGTAGAAACCCAGCAAAAAAGGCGTGGTGCGCTGCATAAGTAAAGTTCCCTGGCGTATGGCGTTCCTCCCATCCCCCGCTGGGTAAAACCTTCGCTAAGTTGGGCGTGCGTCCTTCTTCGAGTAGTTTTTTTGCCACATCGTAGCGTAGGGTATCTAGGGTTATGAATAAGATATCGTGCGTACCAATTAAGTTGTTAATATCCATAAATTTTAAGGTGAATTTTTTAGGGAGAGACGCGATAAATCGCCGCCTCTACAAGAAAGAAAATATTATAGCAACCCTAAATCAGTTGTAAAATCTCTCTTCCGCTCTTTCCTTCGCGCTCTTTGCGTCTAACGCGCTGACGCGCTTCGCTTCGCTGACGCGGTTCGTTTAAAAAAATCTTTCACCAATCTGCGGAGGACTGTTTTAGGAGATAACTCTATTTAGCATTGCTTGCACTTCGCCGGTGTAAGTATCCAAACCTTTATAAATTATTCCTGGTAATAAATCCCCAAAAGCGTTAATTTCAAGAATGGCATGATGTTGGAAGTTAGGCGTAATAAGCAAATCGACGCCGCAGTATAAAGTATTAGGAAATAGCGCCGCAGCCGCTTCGCAGGTTTGCTGCATTTTCTCCCAGTTATCCGCGCCTACTTTAGTAAGAAATTCTTCCGTGTCACCGCGTTCGTTGCCAAGGTGCAGGTTAGTCATGGGGCTTTTTCCCAACCTTACTACAACGTGTTGAGCAATGCCATTAATAACTACTACTCGGAGATCGAATTGGCAATTTTGCAGACGCGCTTTAGGGAGCCATTCTTCAACTTGTACGCCTTCTTTAGCGAGGATGTTGATAATATCGGCAATTTCTTCGCGTTGGGTATAGTGGCGAATTTTGCGGGAGTTGTAGAGAAGAGTTTGCCCGTTTTCTCGCACTCGTTCTACTGTAGTGATAGCCGACTCGTAGCGCGAGTTAGCTTGGTAGGCGACTACTCCAGAAGCAGCAGAACCGTGAGATAGTTTAACGAAGACGCGATCGCACTCTTGATTTTGCATTTGTTCTCGCAGTTCGTCATAATTTTTGATGACGCCAAGCGATCGCGGTACTGGTATCTGGTGACGGCTAAACAGTTCGTGACACAATGGCTTATCGAACATTGCGGCAATTTCTTGGGGATGGTTCATCGTCGGCGATCGCAGTTGAGTTTCCCACCTCTGCAAGAGCGATCGCCAGCCAAGATACCATTGTCTATGGTAGAGAATTAGTCCTTTATCGAACTCTAAATTAACAGCATCAGCAGCACTAATGCGCTGGCGATCGCTAGCATCCTCGACATCCGCGCCAGCAGCAATAATCGCTTTATCTACTTCAAAGTTTCTTTCAGGCGAATCAAATCTAATAATAGTGTTCGGTGCGTCGAATCGTTCCAGGCTATCTCTAAAAGCAATCAAGTCAGAGTAGGAGACTACCGTTGCTGGCGCTAAACCGCAACGTTCTAATGCTTCTTGGAAAAACCCAACACGCCGATTCTCAGGATTGGCGATAATGATAAAATTTAGCATTATTTTGCTCTGGTTTACTCATACAAAGCGCAGTAGCGTTCTTCTTCATCGTCCTGCGGCTCTGCAATTACTTGACATTTAAGCTCAGACAACTTTTCAATCATGCTTGCAGATAGATTGTTCCTTGAGACATTGAGCGTATGAAGCTGATTTATTGATGGAAAATTCAGTAAAGCTTCAGCTCCCTTATCAGTCAAAGTTCCCATTGAAAGGTCAAGTATTGCAAGGCGGTCAATGACCGTAGGCAATTCTGCTAAACACAGAGCAATATTGTCAGAATAGTCGCTACTACGCAGTCCCACATACTTCAGATTAGGAAACAACTTTCCTTCCAAAAGTGGCAATAAGTGTTTTATTCCAACATCTTCTCCATACGTGTAGAAGCCACCAAGCCACAACTCAAGATATTCCAATGCTGGTAGGTCAAGAGCGCAAATATCATCAATAGTTTTAGGATCACCCATTGTGAAACCTGTCTCGACAACTAGGGTTTTTAAGTGTTCGTGTCGTAACGGTCTGGCCCGCAAACCCCAACTACCGCGCACTTGTAGCACTTCTAACTGAGGATAAAGCTTTAATATAGAGGTGATATTACCAAGGGCAAAGCGGGAGTTTCTATATACACTTTCGTAACCATCCCCAATGAACAAAGCTTTAAGATTGGTCAATCGTTCGCAAGCATTAGAGATAAACTTTACAAAAGTGTTAAATTCTTCATCCTCATCCCACATTGGACAGACTAAGGCTTCAACATTACTGACTTGCGGTTCTTGTAGCAATAATTTTAACTGCTCGGTATTCACAACATAAGCAGTACCAACTGGATTTGTAATGCCAACTTCAGGATTAAATTCTTCTATTGTCCAATCTTGTAATAGCGTGAAAAATAACCAAGGGTTGTAGTCCAGTAACGCCTGCTTGCCTTTTATACCTCCCTTTTGCCGCAATAACCGCGAGGCAGAATGCTGTACCTGCTTTGTAGAATCATTCAAAGCCCCAATTACCAAATCTAAACCAGATTCGCCGTAATTTAGCGCCTCCGAAAGCGCAGCAATTCGTACTTCTACAACTGGATTTGTCAGGCGGCGTTTAACCCCTTCGCGTCCTCCCAAAACGACACCCGCAACCGGAGGTGGAGCTTGACCACCAATAACAGCATCATCTTTTCTTGGCTGATTGGGATTGTTGTTCATATCACCCTTGGCGCGTGCGGTACTTATTTAGAATTCCCAAAACTAAAGCAATGCGATCGCTCTGTCTTTCCTTGAGTAGAAATATTCAACAATTACTCAGCAACTGAACAGTAACGGCTGTATCCATACTCTTCTTCGTCATATTCCTCTTTCTGATCGTTCGCGATCGCTTGGATATCTAATTCAGACAACCATTCAACTGTCTCCTCAGACAGAAAATTATCTGCAACATTGAGGATATCGAGCCGATTTACAGCCGGACAGTTGAGCAAAGCTAATGCGCCGTTGTCACTAAGAGTACCCATCGAGAGGTCTAGCACTTTAAGATGTTCCATCAGCGGCGATCGCGCTATCCACAAAGCAATCTCATCCGAGTATGTGCTGTTACGCAGTCCCAAATATGTCAAATGAGGAAATAACTCGCCAGAAATAATCGGCATAATGTCTTCAATCGATGAATTTCCCCCGTACCCATCGCTACCCAACCACAACTCAAGATGCTCTAAAGCTGGCAAATCGAGAGCGCAAATCTGGGTGACAGTTTCGCGGCTTAGTCCGCCAGTCTCGACGATCAGCGCCTCTAAGTTTTCGTGTTTTACGGGACTGAATGCTAACCCTTCACCACCACGAACTTGCAGCACTTCCAAGTTAGGATAAGCTTCTAAAATCGGACTTATATCGCTTTGCTGAATCCAAGAAATCTCCGACTCTTCCTGGGGGATATCCCCGATGAACACAGCTTTGAGATTAGCCAGCCGCTTCTTAGCAGCAACAAGCGCATCCACGAGAATTTTGGAACTACCATCAACAGCTACGTTTCCGTTCCACATCCCAAATACTAAAGCTTCAACCTGTCCTGCTTGGGAATCTTGAACCAGCCTTTCTAACTTGATGGTAATATCTTCGGTTTCGTTCCAATCGCTTCCTAGAAAATAGGCGATACCGAAAGGATTGGTAATGCCAGTTTGAGGAGAGAAATGCTTAACTCTGCGGTTTGCAAACTTGCTGGCGCGATCGCCTATAGCTGCTTCTAAGCGCTCAACTAGGTTCCAAGTGCGGTACTGTTGTAACGCCTGTTTTACGTTAAGTTCTGGTCTTTCCCGCAGTAGCATAAAAGCTCTTCGATGCACCTGCGCGGAATTATCATTTAAAGCCGCAATTACCAATTCTAAGCCAGGTTCGCCATACTTCAATGCTTCGGAAAGCGCCGCAATTCGCGCTTCTACAACCGAACTTGCCAAGCGATTCTTAACACCTTCAAGTCCTCCCAAGATAACGCCTCCTACAGGGGGTGGTGCTTGTCCGCCAAGCACGGCATCATCTTCTCTCGGCTGATTGGGATTGTTGTTCATATTACCTTTTACTTAAAACTAATTATTTCTACAACAACTGGCATCGAAGCGATCGCATTCTGTTTTTAACTAGAAATCTTTAGTCTCACTCACCCAGAGGATAGTAGCGATCGCTTTCATCTTCACAATTCTCATTCAGAGCATAGTAGCGATCGCCTCCATATCCAGAATCATCCTGTGCATCTGCAATTACCCAACACTTAAGCTCAGATAACTCTTCAACCATGTATTCACACAAGCGGTTATTAGAGACATTAAGTGTGTGAAGATAAGCGGTCGCCGGACAGTTTAGCAAAGTTTTCGCCCCCTTGTCTGTTAAAGTCCCCATCGACAGATCCAACACCGCAAGGCGATCGATTATCGGCGACTGTACAAGGACAGATGCAATTCGATCGGTTTCTTCGCTACTACGCAATCCCAAATAGCTTAGATTTGGAAATAATTCATTGAAAAGAATGGGGCTTAGGCTATCAATGGCCTCTGTTAAATATAGCTGCGTACCCAGCCACAACTCAAGATATTCTAGGGCTGGTAATCTGAGAGCGCAAATTTGGGCAAAATTCCTATCATCGATATCAGCAGTTTCGACAATGAGTGTCTTTAAACAGTCGTGTCGTAGGTCTTCTAAATTTAGAGAGGAATACCTATCGATGCGACCCCGAACCTGCAACACCTCAAGATTAGGATAAGCCTTTAAAATAGGGCTGATGTCGCTCACTTCTAGCCTGGATTTTCTATATTGGTGTTCTTCACCATCTCCGATGAACAACGCTTTGAGACTTGTCAACTGCTTGCTTGCGCCAGAAATAGCATCTACATAAGTTTTAAATTGTTGTCTATTCTGGTAGTCATACCGCATTCGACAGACCAAGGCTTCGACTTTACTCGCTTGTGGATCTTTTAGAAGCATTTCAAATTGATCTAGTTTCACAACGTAAGCAGTGCCGACTGGATCTGTAATGCCTATTTGAGGGTTAAAATCCTCATGTTTCCAGCCCGCTAATGTCGTAAAAAACTCCCAGGGTTCGTAATCTAATAAAGCCTGCTTTACCTTAAAATCTGTCTTGTCCCGCAAAATCAAATAGGCTTTGCGCTGCACTTGCAAGGAATTATTCTGCAAAGCTTCAATTACCACATCTAAACCTAATTCACCATATTTGAGTGCTTCTCTGAGAGCAGCAATTTGGACTTCTACAACCGAACTCGCCAAGCGACGTTTAACACCTTCAATTCCTCCCAAGATAACGCCTGCGACTGGGGGTGGTGCTTGACCGCCAAGCACGGCATCATCTTCTCTCGGCTGATTGAGATTGTTGTTCATATTACCTTTGGCGCGTGCGGTACTTATTTAGAATTCCCAAAATAAAGGCGAGGCGATCGCTACTCCATCTCTTGTCCGGTTCATCAGAGGACTCGAAAACAGCGCAGTTGCGATCGCCCACCATTTTAGTACATTTGTACTAAAAACCCAAATTTTGTAGAGAGGGGGATTTATCGCCTCTCATCTTGTAAGAACGCACCCGCGATCGCTATTCAACAAAAGGCGTTGCTGAATTGCGAATGATTTAGATACCTCAGAAGCTGATTTTATCTGCCAAAACCATTACTTTTCAGCAACGCCAGAAATTAATCTCTCAAACATCTTTCAGGAGTACTGGTGCGGGTGAAAATTGGGCTGTTCTAATGAAGATTTCTGCCTTGACGTGTTGCAAAGACTGCGAGCCATCTTGTAGTCGCTGTCCTAAACTGTCTAGGACAAAATTTTCTTTTACTAATGCCACACAGACCGAAATTGCAGATTGCAGATTTAAAATTTTTTAGTACAAGCCCCTAGTTTCTTAACCCCTACTCAAGATTAAGCGGAAATTGAAGGATAAATTGAGTCAGGTTTTGGCTGCTCTCAACCCAAATCGATCCGCTCATGTGTTCGACTAGCTTTTTTACCAGTGCCAGACCTAAACCCGTGCCACCATGTTTCCAGGGGTCATTGTTAGGGATGCGGTAGAACTTATCGAAGATGCGATCGCGTTCTATTTCAGGAATTTCGGCACCTGAATTACTGACTTCAATTTGCAAACAGGGGATATTGCGACGGTTACTATCTACCGCAAAGCGGGCTGAAACGCTAATTGTTTCTCCGGCTGGAGTATACTTGCAAGCATTTTGGAGTAACTCTGTAAGCACTCGCCCCAGATAAGTAAGATCCGCCATAAAGGGTGGCAAGTCTTCTTGAACCCAAACTTTCAAGTATTGCTCTTGATTAGAGGTACGGTGAATAAAAGGTTCCACGACATGAGGGAGCCAAAAATGGAGATGAATAGGAGACAGATTTAAGGGGGCTGTACTGGCATCAGTGTGAGCCAGCTCCAACAGGGTATCTATCAAGTCAAGCTCTTGTTGACTTTCGGTTTGCAGGATTTGAAAGTACTGACCGATAGGATTTGTATGCTCGAATACTCCCAGAGGAAGCAAACAAATTTCTAACATCTCAAGTGCCATCTTCATACTGGACATCGGTGTCCGGAGTTCGTGGGAGATGGTACTTAGGAAATCGTTCTTGAGTTGATTCAGACGTTTTAGTTCTTGGACTTGAAGTTGAGCGGCCTGATACAGACGAGATTGGCGCAGAGCGATCGCACAATGATTGGCAACTTGTTGTACCAACCGAATTTCTAAATTACTAAAAGTTTCTTCCTTTTGCCTGAACAAACATAGATTGCCTAAAACCCCCCGATCGTCATAAATAGGGCAAGCAAGAATTGCTAACTGCTTGGGATTATGCAGCAATCCATGCGAAATAATTGAACACAATTGCAAAACTTCCCCCTGCATGGGAACGGAGGCAATGACAGGAATAACAGAAGTAATTTTCACAGCTTGCCCAGGCGCCAAAGTCAGGCTTTGGTTGTATTCATAGGCAACGATCGGTTGCGTCTGGTGTGAATTATATATTTCAACATCACAATATTCGATTGCCAACTCAACGCCTAACTCTTGCACTGCGGCTTGCAGGATCTGTTCCTCATCCAAGCTGTCACGAACTTTGTCTGCAATCCGCTGTAGTAAGGACTCAAAATTAAGCGCTTGTTGTAGTTGGGCTGTTCGCTGCTGAACTTGTTCTTCCAGCTTCGCATTCAGTTCCAATAATTCTGCCTGCTTGGACTCTAATGCTATCTGAGCTTGCTGCAACCTAGCGTTAGCCTGGTTCTCGGCCAAAATGGCGGCTTGTGCATCTTTCTTTGCCTGAAGAAGCTCATCTTCATACCGAACTCGCTGACGCACAAGTACAAAGATACATTCATTAATGAAAACGCCTGAACGTTCCTGGCGCACTGCATTCACCAGTACGGGTAGGGTATTGCCCTGTTTATGCCTGAGTGAGATGTATATCTCTTCCACCTTGCCATGTAGCTTGAGCAATGGAAAGAAATGGGTTTGATAGAAGATGCGACCAGCTATCGGCAAAATCGAGTCAATACGTTGCCCCCGCAGTTCGTCTAGTTCATACCCAAGTAATTGCAGCAGCGTAGCATTTACAACGACAATTTTGCCATCGTCTGTAAACGTGAGAAAACCGCAAGGTACGGTGTTTAGTAGTTCATCTAGGTGATAAATGTCTCCTGATTTAAAGCACTCAGGTTGCATGGGCAGCTGTCAAATATTCTTTGATGAAATGGATACTTTCCTTGGGATGGCTCATGTGCGGGCAATGCCCGGTAGCCGTAATGATTTGTAGCGTGCTTTCAGGCAAGTGGCGGTGCAGGTAATGACCTACCTCGAGCGAAGCGATCGCATCTTCTGAGCATTGCAAAATCAGGGATGGAACGGTCACTTTCGGCAAGTCGCAGCGGTTATCGGAAAAGAAAGTAACTTCAGCAAACTGACGAGCAACTACTGGATCGGTTGAACAAAAGCTAGTCTCAAGCTCATTTATAAGCTCAGGACGCTCCTCATTCTTCATGATGACCGGGGCAAAAAAACTTGCCCACCCAATGTAATTTTTCTCCATAATATCCAGCAGCTCTTCAATTTCTGGGCGCTCAAACCCTCCCCAATAATCGGGTAAGTCATTGATATAGCAAGGGGAGGGAGCAACAAGAATCAGGCGCTCGAAGCGATGGGGAGCTTGAATGGATGCCAAAATGCCAATCATGCTACTAACCGAATGGCCGACGAAAATCACATTCGTCAAATCCAATGCCTCGCAAATATCAAGGATATCTTTAACATACCCATTAATATCGCTGTACCGCTCAACGCTATAAGCATTCAGGTCTGATTTTCCAGACCCAACATAATCAAATAAGACAATTTTGTAATCATCCTCAAAGTCTGGCGTTAAAAAACGCCACATATTCTGGTCACAGCCAAACCCATGAGCAAACAGCATCGGCTGTGTGCCTCGACCGAATAAGGTTACATTATTTCGTAAAATAATTTCTGAAACCATGAGAAATTACGCAAAGGCGCTAAATATAGAGTAGGAGTCATAAAGTCTCTTGCAAATTAGCTTCCCTAGATAGGTTGCTAAAACTGCAAAAATGATAAAAATCAGGACATAACTATTGCATCCAACATCCTGATGAATTCATGATATCGCAAACTCTATGTGGCAAACGCTGCAAGCGCCGTTTTGGAGTGCAGAAAAATACATTTAAGCAAATGGTCAACGCGCTCAAACCTCTACGTGAGAGAGGTTTCTCAACCAGGTTCCAAGCCCAAGTTAGGCATTGAGTATCGCATCTTGGTCGCTCTAGAATATTGCCCTTGATTATCGCACCAACTTCCACATTGGCAGCAGTTGGGGAGTGAGTGGAGCAACAGGAAAGTCGCATCGTGCATTCGGTTGAGGGCGTTGCTGAATTGCTAATGATTTAGATAACTCAGAAGCTGATTTTATCGTGCCAAAAACATGACTTTTCAGCAACGCCCAACAAAAATTCAGGCGATCGCGCCTAGCCTGATTCAAACCGCCGCTAGACTTGCTTCGCGCAGTTTTTCCACCCAACTATGCAGATTCCCGCTGTTGAGACGATAACTCAGGGGATGGGCAATCAGCCGCGACGTACTCACATACAGAGTATCAATCTCCACCAACCCATTCTCTCGCAGCGTGCGACCCGTCGAAACCAAGTCTACAATCGCCTCAGACATCCCCGTAATCGGCCCCAATTCAACAGAACCATACAAAGGCACAATCTCTACAGGCAAATCCAGGCTGTGAAAGTACTCGCGGGCGCAACGCACAAATTTAGAGGCAACTCGACAGTTTGGCGGCAATTCCACTGCGGAACGATAAGGGCTAGAATCGCGTACCGCTACCGACATCCGACATTTGCCAAACTGCAAATCTGCTAATTGTGCAACTTGCGGCGCCTTCTCCCGCAGCACGTCGTAACCGACAATTCCTAGCTGCGCTTGTCCGTATTCTACATAAACTGGCACGTCATGCGCTCTTACCAGCAAAGCTTTAGCCGTCTTAGTCGGGTCCTCAATTTGCAATTGGCGCGTTCCTGAGTCTAGAAAAGCGCTGAAGTCCAATCCTACTGTTTTAAACAGGCGGATGCTATCTGTCAAAAGTGCGCCCTTGGGTAATGCAACTGTAATCATGGGGCAAGTTAAGCGATTTTGGATTTTAGATTTTGGATTTTAGATTGTAAAACAAAAGCACCAAAAGTATTTGGTTATTTTAAATAAGGTAATCTTTAAATAAACCTAAGTAGGTAAACGAAATTAAACATATCACCAGTATTGTTATGAATAAATTGTTACTGATATTCGTTTTCTTCTTACTGAGTTTCAACATAGCGATCGCCAACGCCCAAACGTTCGCGCCACCAACAGCATACCGCTCTCTCGACATTATTGACGGAGCCGGGTTGTACAAAACCCAACTCGCTGATGGTAATGAAGCCTACTTGCAAGCAATCGACTTACGAAAAATGCACGTAGACCAAATTATTGGCGATGTAGAAAAAATGGGTTTGGGCGAGGGTAAATATTATCGCGTTAATGGGAATTCCAACAGCCCTTATTTTCCGATGCAACTATTTTCCGATGTAGAGAATCAGTACAAAACACTTTACGGCAAACAAGTGTTCTCAATAATGAACTGTGCTTTCTTTGAAGAATACAAAGCCAGTACGCAATTAGCCTTCCCGCTTAAAGTTAACGGTCAATTAATTACCGCAGGAAGCAGTCCGTATGGCCCTTTTAGCGGGGCAGCAAATGATTACTACAAAAATATAAAACTCAAAGCACTCGTGTGGAACGATAACACTGCTTATATTACTGATTATGACCCTAAATCGGGTTTCCCCCTCACTAAACCAAGCGTCAAAAATGCTCTCGTAAGCTATCGCTATAGCGATCATCCTGCTAAAATTTTGGGTAAAGACCAGGCAAATAAATACCACGTCATCGGGACATTAAACAAAGATAAAACTCCCGGCGATGAATTAATTTTAATACTAACTGTTAATAAAACTACGTTAGATGAAGCAGCAGAATTACTCCGTAAATTAGGCGTGAAAGGAGATATTTTAACCAGCGATGGTGGTAGTTCTACGTTTATTACCAATCCCCGTACTGGTAATTTGCTCGTACCGCAACCAGTCAATATGAAAGATAACCCCAATGCCAATAAATTACCGCATTATCTAGGATTCCGCAAAAAAGGAGTCTCTAAATAACCAGCAAAAAATTTATGCTCAACCTCACTCTTCGGTTAACCCCTGGCAAGTTTAGAACAGAGAAAGTTGTTGGAAAATATACAGTTAAAGTATTAATTACTAGGCAAATTAAGGTCTAACTGGTAGTTACTTTCTTTAACGCCTTCTGGCAAACTTAACTGAATATAGTATTCACCTCTTAAAGGCATCTTTCCTTCCCATTGTTGTACTTGCTTGGCTTGGAAGTTAAGCAGTTCTCGATTGGGTGCTAAGATGGTCATCGCTGCTTTGCCTGCACTCAGGGAAGCCCTGAATTGCTGGCCTTCTTCAATAAAAATAATGTAGTTAATCAGTTGATTAACTTTCAATTGACCTTGCTTTGATGTTCTTTCTCCTCTTAATAAAGTTACGCGATCGCTCTGGGTAACTTGTGGCGAGATGGGAGTTGGAGTTAAAGTAGGCGTTGGTACAATAGTTTCACTGATAGGACTGACAGTTGGTGCGATGGATTCTGGAGATAATGCAGTAGTTGGAGCGATCGCCGCTTTGCGAGATAGTTTTACTCGATTCGTATTAAACATCGAGCCTAGCAAAACAACGGGACCAATGCTAATAAATAATACTACTCCGCCAACAATAGTAGCTAAAGCCCAAGGGTTATTCCAAATAGGATTTCTAGTAGGTTGACGGGTAACAGTTGGACGGCGAGTTGTACTTGCACTGCGGGTTGGTGTCGTCTGCGTTTTAATCTGTTGTTGAAAAACAGTTGGATGTTCTGATGTACCCACTAAACCGTGAAGCGATCGCAAAGCTTGCAAAACTTCTGTTGCTGATTGGTAGCGATTATTAGGTCTGGCACTCATCATCCGATTCAACAAATTGGAAAAATGCAGGCTGAGGGTGGGAAGCCACTGATGCCAGCGCCAAGTCATTGTCGATTGATCTAATAATTCCTGCGGCTTTTTACCAGTCATCAACACAACTGTTGTTACTGCTAAAGCATAAATATCGCTATTAGGATAAACTTGGCCAGTCCGCAGTTGTTCGTCTGGTGAATAGCCAATTTTCCCCATAGTAGTTCCTTGGGGAGCTTCTTCAGATGCTTGCAAATTAGCAACGCCTTCCTTTACCGCACCAAAATCAATCAATACAGGCAAGCGATCGCTCTCCCTCAAAATAATATTTTCTGGTGAAATATCCCTATGTATAATTCCCTTGCTGTGGATATGCTCTAATACTGGCAACATGTCCTGCAAAAACTTCACCGCTTCCGCTTCTGAAAAGGTAGTATCCTCCTCTAAACGCTCGTCCAGCAAAACCCTATAAGTCTTACCTTCAACATAATCCTGCACGAAAAACAGCCGCTTACCCTGTTCAAATGTCGCCCGGAATTTAGGAATTTGGGGATGGTCAATCTTATAAAGAACCTCCGCCTCTCGCTGGAAGAGTTCCTTTGTTTTGTTTAAAACGTACTCACCTGCTTGCGTGGGTACGAGATATTCTTTAATAACGCAAATTTCGTTAAAGCGATCTCTGTCTTGCGCTAAGTAGGTGCGCCCAAACCCCCCCTGGCCGAGAGATTTGGTTAATCGATAGCGGTTTTGCAGGATAACCCCAGGCGGAATTGGTGGTTGCATGGTAGGCTCATTGCTTCTAGTTAACTCGGAACGAGTTGCACCCTTTTCAAACCCTAACTGGACAACGGTCTTAGACTAATACTTCCCTATCAAAGACGAAAACAAGTCAGCCCCACTAAAAATTTAATAGCATTATGCTACCTTTGGATAGTTTTTTTGTTGATACTTGGGGCGATTGAGGTGTTGTAAGGTCAATATATTTCGCTTTAACGCCACTTTTAGCGTATATATCAATAAGTTTGCCAGTTACAACTTGTTTGCATGCATTCCGAGCAAATTGGTGTTATAAGATACCATTACGCCAGTCTCAGGATACTGTTTCTGGTTATTCAAGGTGAGGGAATAAGAAGCTAACAAGCTTGATATCAAACCAGGTAAAGCTGCTTTTGGCAAACAGAAAAATCGCATAAGGCAGGTACTAATGTGGGTATGGGGGTAAATGTAATTTAGTGCGATACCCTTGACCCTGCGGCTTTTATGTCTAAAAAATAAATATTATGCGAATTCTTCTGGTTGATGATGAAATTGAACTAACTGAACCGCTGACTCGCGTGTTAACCAGTGAAGGCTACAGCGTCGATGTGGTTTATGATGGTGCTGCTGGGAGCCAGATGGCAGCAGTTGGGGGTTATGACCTGCTGATTCTGGATTGGATGTTACCGCATCAGACGGGCTTGGAGATTTGCCAGCAGATGCGATCGCGCGGCGATACCACACCAGTATTATTTCTCACCGCCAAAGACACCATAGATGACCGCGTAAGGGGACTAGACGCTGGTGCTGATGATTATCTAGTTAAGCCTTTTGAATTGAGAGAGTTACTAGCGCGAGTCCGCGCTAGGGTGCGTCGTCCAAGTGCGTTACAAGAAACCCGCAATTTACATCCGTTAATGCGTATAGCTGATTTGGAATTGGATTGTGAAAATCAGCTTGCTTATCGTCAAGGACGGATGATTCAACTATCTGAAAAAGAATGCCAATTGTTGGAATATTTTATGCGTAATGCTGGCAGTTTGCTAACTCACGCGCAAATTTACCAAGAACTTTGGGGAGATAACGAGCAACCTAGCAGCAATGTTTTGGCGGCTTTAATTCGTTTGCTGCGCCGCAAAATTGAGGTAAATGGTGAAACGCCTCTAATTCACACCGTATACGGTAAAGGATACCGTTTTGGCGAAAACGCTTGAATTTTTAAATAGCTCAGGACTTACGCAGATCTTCTATCTGTAGCCCGGCAATGCCCACCTTACTACTAAATAAATGGATCTAATTATTTGTAGGACGGGTTTCGCTTAGGCTCTACCCATCAAACCCATGTCAATGTTGGGTTTCATTCCTGGAGCAAACGTTTTTGCTGATTTGTCAGCTTTAGGGGTTGAAGAGCGGTCCTTCGATGTAAACTCCATCGGGCAAAGTGACTTGCCAGAAAAAAGCTTGTTGAAAAGTAAAGAAACCTCTGACATCAGCTTTGGAAAAGTCAACTTTGATAATAGTCGCAAATTCGAGATCCACGTTGCTGAAATCAGCCCCATCAACGTTATATTCAGCCATTGTGACGCCGTACATATTGGCTCCAGTGAAATCAGCACATCTACAACCACCTTGCAAGAAACTTGCTCCAGTCAGATTGGCATCACGCAGACTAGACAACGAGAGAGCAGATCTACCCAACATAGTACCGACAGCAATGACTCCTTCCAAATTAGCTTCCCTCAGATCGCTTTGAGTCAAAGTAGCACCGCTCAAGATTGCTCCACTCAGATTAGCCTCTCTCAAATTCGTGAACGTCAAGTCAGAACCACTAAGGTTGATACCCCGCAAGTCAGCACCGTGAAGATCGATTTTATACAATCTGCGTTCAGAGTCGGCTCTAAATTTGATGGCGGAGAAGTTTCTTTCCCCAGCAGCATACCTACTCAACAACTCTTCTTTAGTGATTTGAATCATATATATAGCGAGCCTAAATAATTCGTGAAGGCAAGATACCCGACTTCTTGGAGAAGTCGGGTATCTTAAGGGCTTGGTATTAAAAGCAGCCGATAAATTTGGGGTTTTTAAGTTTAATGTTTGAGTGAAATATTTACTTAAATTACTATTTTAAAAGTAATAAATCAAAGGTATAAACATAATCTGAACAAAGTTTTGAATAATAAAATTTTAATTAAAAATTGAAAACGCTTACCATAAATGGGCGTAGCAGTGAAGATGGTCAAACGGCTGGCAGCGCATTAGGATCGAATGTAGAGCCACTTTCCGGATAATTGATATAGGAGATAGCCGTGAACCAGAACAACCCTAAGATATTGCAGTTTAACTTATCTGGCCTCGGCTTTTGGGTAGCCCTGGTAGCGATCGCGTGGTTGCTGGGGGCAATTGGCTTGGGCTGGTTAGTTAAGTCTTTTGTTATTATCGTCGGCTTGATCGTTATTACACCAGCGATCGCATTGATAGGATTTCGGTTTTGGGTAAAACGCAACTTGGTTGAAGACGATTGTCCTGTTTGCGGTTATGAGTTTACTGGTTTTAACCGCACCGAGTTCCAGTGTCCTAGCTGCAAAGAACCCCTAAAAGCCGATAAAAATCATTTTGTCCGCCTTACCCCTCCCGGTACTATTGACGTTCAAGCCGTTGAGGTATCAGCAAAACAGATTGAAGATTAATAAATTGCTGGTTCATTGTTCATTGGCAAATGGCTATTAACGATGAACCACGAACAATGACTGCTTGCTTATCTCTTTTGAGTAATAGAAAGGGTGAAAGGATGTTGGCCGCCAGAGCGATCGCCTATAAAAATCTTATAAGTACCCGCAGGCCAAACTCCTGACATTTCTGGGTTTTCTCCCGAAGCTTTATCTGCTAGAACGCAGAAGCGTCCCCCCGGCCCCTCAACCACCATTGTAGGTTGACCCTCTGCTTTAACGCTGAACCGCATATAGTCTATTTGTCCCTGCGTTACCTTAATAACTTGGTTTGGTGTTGAGCCAATGTTGCCGCAATTAGTTTTGTTTGTCCCCCCAGATGTACCGCTAACAACGATTGGTTCGGTCTGGGAACTACGCGCTAGTTCTAGAACTGGCGCATTGCTGCTAGCAACACCAGCGCTAGTTAATATCGTAGCTAAGGCGGTGGGAACAACCATCCAGTACTTGCCTGTCTTCATATTGTCGCTCACCGTGTTTGTTGAATCTCTCAATCCTATTGTCCTCAATTGCGATACACCCCTGGGGGATACGTGTTCCTCTATCCCAAGTGTCATATCTATTTTGGTAGATTTTAGATTTTGAATTGCACTGATGCAAGGTCTTATTTTGTCAAATAGCGGGCTAAACGAAACCGACCTTCGCTAAGATTGCAGATGAAACAGCACACTAGACAGCAACTTTTTGGCTAGATGCCATTTTGCGCCTCCGCATGGGAAATAAAACAGATGAATAATCCAGAAAATCGCGACTGGGAGCGTAAACTCCAAGAACTAGAAAAGGAAATCGATAAAACTCCTACAGGAGCCAGAATCCAGCCAGGACAACCGCTATCTACTCAAGCCGAACCCTCGGAATTAAACCCATCGCTGCTATTGAACAAAATCGTTACATGGTTTAACGGTCTATCAAGTGGCGGTAGAATTGTGGCGATCGCGGTTGGAGCAATCGTTGGTTTTGCCGTCCTGAGAACTGTTTTCCAACTTGTCGCCTCCTTAATTAGTCTGGCCGTCTTAGGCGTGTTAGTCTATGCAGGGTACAAGTTCTGGATAGCTAAAGAACGTCGCAACTAGCATATGCGTTGGTAGCTGTCCGGCGATCGCGCGATCGCTACTAGCGCACAAACGCTACGGTGACGATGAACTATAGACTATGGACTATGGATAGCTGCATCGTCTAAAGTCTAAATTCTATGGATCGCCCTAGCGTAAAAAAATCTACAGATAAAAAAAGCAAGCCGTTGCCAAAGGGACTTTACAAACTGCCACTTTTCAGCAGGCGCATCGCGGCATGGGCAGTGGAAATTTCGTTGGTAGCAGCCAGTACTGCGGTTCCTTTCAGCATTGGGGTTTATGCTCAGTCAAACTCAGGAGCCGCTCCTGTTCCCCTCAACCCAATGGTAGCGACTACAGGGGAGGCGATCGCTAAAACCCTAGCTCTACCCCTGCGCGAAACTAATCGACAAGTCCCCCCACTCACCAATTTATTCTGGTGCGGAGCGCTGCTTGCACCCCTCGCGGTTACTTCCTGGCAACTATATTTACTAGGCAAAACTGGTCAAACTACGCCTAAGCGGTGGTTTGCCGTGCGGGTAGTAAAAGCGTCTGGAGAAAACCCCGGTATAATTCGTGCAATTTGGCGAGAGCTAGTAGGTCGCTGGGGAGTGCCACTGGGAGTAGCTTATACGATCTGGCGCTACAGCGGTGCATTCCCGGATGGGGGAATATTGCTGGGACTAGCAGGCTTGATGATAGTGGGCGAGAATGCGATCGCTCTGTTAAGCAGACAGCGGCGATCGCTGCACGACCAAATCGCCGGAACCTATGTCCTGGGCGTCGCTCGTCGTAACTTGAATTCCAACTCACACCCGCCGCAACGACCGCTCTCTGAAGGTCAACCAGTCCGTCTAGAGGTGCAAAACACCTGGACGGAACCAGACCCCGAAACCGACAACAACCGACGACGCGAAAGCGTTACTACCATCATCCTCACAGCACTACCAAGCTGGAGATACCTGACCTTGTGGCACTGGATGCGCGAACATCCAGGTATCACTCTGCTGATAGTAGCTATTGCCGGAATGACTTCCGTGTTAGGAACCTTTGTCGGTACGCAAATCTACATTCAAGGTCAGGCAAATCGGCGGGTGTTTAAGCAGCAGGACAACGAAGTATTTCTCGCCTTAGTCAGACAATTAAGTGCCATTTCCCCCAATGCAGTGGAAGAACGCCGGGGAGCTATGCTGGCGCTGGCTAGACTTGACGACCCCCGCGCCATTCCCTTCTTGGTGGATTTGTTGGGTCAGGAAAAAAGGGATGGGTTAATAGATGCGATTCAGCAATCTTTGGTGAGTAGCGGTCCCAAAGCTTTACCCTACTTGCAACGCTTGAATCAATCTCTGCGAAATGACAAAGAGGCGCTGCGGAGTAGGGGAATACCGCAGGAGCAGAATTTGATCGCCTTACGACAAAGAGCAACCCAGAGAGCGATCGCCAAAATTCTCACGATCTACACCAGTCAAGTCCATAAAGCCAATCTCAGCCGTATAGACCTGGGTGCAACTACCACTGGCCCAGTTCAATTTACCTTGGTTTTAGACAAAACTGACTTATCCGGAATTAACTTCAAAGGAGCCATCCTCAGCAATGCCAGCTTGCGTGGTAGTCGCTTCTATGCTGCTGGTGAAGACAGGCGTTTTGGTACTTTCGACGATTGGATTAGCGACCTCTCAGGTGCAGAACTCAAGGAAGCTAACCTTACTGGGGCAATTTTGAGCCAGGTAGCCATGACTCGCACCAACCTAACGCGAGCCATCCTCAACCGAGCCGACTTGTCAAATGCGATCCTGACAGGAGCCAACCTCAGCAGTAGCTCTTTAATTGCTGCGAATTTAAGGAGTGCCAATCTAGAAAATGCCAGCCTGACTGGTGCAGATTTAGCAAATGCGAATTTTTCAACTGCGAACCTGCATAGCGCTAGACTCGCACAGGTAAGCGCAATTGGCGCTCAGTTTTCCTTTGCCGACTTAACGCAATCCAACTGGCAAGGCGCAGATATGACGGGAGCCAATTTGAGTGCTGCCAAGTTGCAAGGAGCCGACTTCAGTTCTACCAAGCTGATGAATGCCAATCTCGCTCAAGCTCAGTTGCAAAATGCCAACTTGCGCTCTGCCGATCTAAGCGCCGCAGATTTGCGCGGTGCAAACGTGGATGGAGCCGATTTCCAGGGTGCGAACTTTGCTGCTGCTTTACAAACCCAGTCCGATCAATTTCTGCAAGCGCCACCTCCTGCGGCAAGTGCTGCACGCATCAAAGGCGTTAATTTTGCTAAAGCGAAAAATTTAGATGCAAGAGCTATTAGTTTTATCTGCGATCGCGGAGGTCGTCATCCTCAATGTCGATAGGTGCATCAAAAGGTAAAAGAAAGAGGAATTTTCTAGCTTCCCTTTTGATTTCTGCCTTTTTACTTTCTCTAGGGTAAGACTAGGGGCTGAAATTAAGCTAAAATCGCGTTCAAAACCTAAGCATTCAGCTAGGTGGGCGTGAGGAGGAAAAAATGAAGCGTTTTAAAAATTTGGTGTCAGGAGTTGGCGCGACGGCTTTGAAACTAAGAAATAAAAACTTAAAAATTATTTCTTTGGTATGTAGCCTTTTACCTTTTGCCTTTTGCCAGCCTGCGTTTGCTCAGGCTGCATATGGCAGTTATGTTGGTGTAGGTGCCACCTATGGCACGAATAGAGATGCGAATGGAGAAGGTCGTCAAGTGGGTGGAGTCCTTACCGCACGCTATAAACTCTTAGAAGTTCCCCTGTCTCTGCGTGCCACTGCTTTGATCGGCTCTAGTCCTGCGATCGTGCCCACTGTTTCTTATGATGTTCCTATCAATTGGCAAATGGATGCCTATTTGGGCGCAGGCGTTGCTTTTGCTAACAGCGATAAACCTTCGCCTGTAGGTAACAAAACCAGCTTTGCGCTCCAACCTGGAATTGATTACATTATTCCTAACAGTAATACTGTAATTTTTGGCAATGCTATTATTGCTTTTGATGCCTACCGTAATGGTGGAGGTACTGCTGTTTCTGTACAAGGCGGACTTGGTTTCAGATTCTAAAGGTCATTGTTCATTGTTGATCGATCGTTGCTCATGGCGATGAAACATGAACAATGAACTATAGCCATTTTATTTTTATTTTCCTAGAACTTTTTAAGTAACCGCAAAGGGCGCAAAGAAGGACAAAAAGCTAATTTTACAACTCATTTAAGATTGTTATAGCGGTTCTTGCTTAAATGAGGTACGCGCTAAAATTTTCAAGGCTTGATTGGACGGGATTTGGCGGACTTCACTTGTGTGAAAACCTCTATGAATGATTCTAAAGGTAGTGAAAATTCCGCAATAATAGGGTCAAAAGTTACTAGATAAATTCCGCTATTTTCAGGATTGTATGTGTCAATAAATTACTTATATTCATGGGATAGAAATTTTTTTAATGTTGACCAGAACGTTCTTTAGTAGGGTTAGCATTTTTTGTATGTAAAGTTTTGTATCGACATTCAATATTTCTATATTTTCTCTACCTTCGGTTGGATGTTTAAGTTAAAAGATGTATCAAAATGAATAGGTATGACCCATTTCCTGCACATTCCACCTCTTTAATCCAGAGATAAGGTGATTTTAAACAAGATAGTAGTGAATAGTGAAGTGTAGGGAATACCATTGAGTTAACTAGAAATCGCGATTTTTGTAATACGACAATCGAGGTTGTTTGATTCAATAACTCAGACGAGTGTTAATTATTAACCTTAGCCAAACTGTATTGAAAGTGGCTGATTGTATAAGTTAGGTATGAATAAAACCATAGTTAGTGGTTAATATCTGCTTAACTATGCTGAGATTTAGGAATGTAGTACCCAATAGTAGATGCACTGTACGACATCACCTCTTTGACATTCATATCTAGTCTTAAAACATAAGGTTTGAAAACTGTGTAGACGCTCCCCGGCTTGTCTTTAGACATCGGGTATTCAGCAATTTTTTAACCAAAATAGATTATAGGATGCAGAATTTATGACCATTTTTCCTTCTAAGACAAAGGTTTCAGATGTCGAAAACGGTAAATCTGCCCCACTTAGTCCTGAAGAACTACGTCAGATAAATGCTTACTGGCGTGCCTGCAACTATCTAGCTATAGGGATGATTTATTTACGTGACAATCCACTGCTAAAAGAACCCCTAAAGCCCGAACACGTTAAGCATCGCCTGTTAGGGCATTGGGGTACAAGTCCCGGTTTGAGCTTTATCTACGTCCATCTCAACCGTTTAATCAAGAAATATGACTTGGACGTGATTTACATGGCAGGCCCCGGTCATGGCGCTCCGGGCATCCTTGGGCCTGCATACTTAGAAGGAACCTATTCCGAGGTTTATCCTGATAAAAGCGAGGACGAGGAAGGTCTGCTCAAGTTTTTCAAGCAGTTCTCCTTTCCTGGTGGAATTGGCAGCCATTGCACGCCTGAAACTCCTGGCTCGATTCACGAAGGCGGTGAGTTAGGCTACAGCCTCTCCCACGCTTACGGGGCTGCTTTCGATAACCCGGATCTAATTGTGACAGCAGTTGTTGGTGACGGTGAAGCAGAAACAGGCCCTCTGGCAACAGCTTGGCACTCCAATAAATTTATCAATCCAATTCGGGATGGTGCCGTTTTGCCTGTCTTGCACCTGAACGGCTACAAGATTGCTAACCCAACCATCCTATCCCGCATTAGCCATGAGGAAATAGAGGACTTATTCAAGGGCTATGGCTACACGCCTTACTTTGTAGAAGGGGATGACCCAACGCAAGTACACCAGGTGATGGCAGCAACCCTAGAAAAAATTGTTCTGGAAATAAAAAAAATTCAAACTGAAGCCAGGACTTCGGGTGTTGCGAGGCGTCCTCGTTGGCCCATGATTATCCTCCGCACCCCCAAAGGATGGACTGCTCCAGCAGAGATAGACGGTCATAAAGTAGAGGGATTTTGGCGATCGCATCAGGTACCAATGGCAGATGTAACTACGAATCCTGCCCACCTGGAGATTCTAGAAAACTGGATGAAAAGCTACAAACCAGAGGAATTATTTGATGAGCATGGCAGTCTGATTCCGGAACTCAAAAAGCTGGCTCCTACTGGTCATCGTCGGATCAGTGCCAATCCCGTTGCTAACGGTGGACTTCTGCGTAAGCCATTGCGCCTACCCGACTTCCGCAACTATGCTGTTGAGGTAGCCAAGCCCGGTGCAGTTGAGGCTGAAAACACTAAGCCTCTAGGGAACTTCCTGCGAGATATCATGCGTAATAACATGACTAATTTCCGCATATTCGGGCCAGATGAAACCGCCTCCAATCGACTCAATGCTGTCTACGAAGTCAGCAAGAAGGTCTGGTTGGCAGATATCCTCCCTGAAGATGCAGATGGCAGTGAACTATCTACTGATGGGCGGGTGATGGAAATGCTCAGCGAACACACCCTGTTAGGCTGGCTGGAAGGCTATCTTTTATCTGGGCGGCATGGTTTCTTCCACACCTACGAAGCTTTTGCTCACGTTATTGATTCCATGTTCAACCAGCATGCCAAGTGGCTGGAAATAAGCAAAAATGAGGTTCCCTGGCGATCGCCGATTTCTTCAGAGAATATCTTGCTATCCTCTACTGTTTGGCGTCAAGACCACAACGGCTTTAGCCACCAAGATCCAGGCTTCATAGATTTGGTTACTAATAAGAGTGCTGAAGTTACCCGGATTTATCTGCCTCCCGACGCTAACTGTCTACTTTCTGTAGCCGATCATTGCCTGCGTAGCACCAACTACGTCAATGTCATCGTTGCAGATAAGCAAAAACACCTCCTGTTTCTCAACATAGAACAAGCGATCGCGCATTGCACCAAAGGCATCGGCATCTGGGAATGGGCAAGCAACGACCATCATGGGCAAGAACCCGATCTTCCTGATGTTGTTATGGCATCTTGCGGAGATGTTGTGACTATGGAAGCCTTAGCTGCAACTGCCATCTTAAGAGATGAGTTCCCCGATCTAAAGGTACGGTTTATTAATGTTGTTGACTTGTACAAGTTGCAACCAGATACAGAACATCCACATGGACTCTCAGACTGGGATTTCGATAGTCTTTTTACCACAGATAAGCCTGTTATTTTCAATTTTCACGGCTATCCTTGGCTGATTCACAAACTTGCTTACCGTCGCACTAACCATGAAAATATCCATGTGCGCGGCTACAAGGAAAAAGGCAACATTAACACACCACTTGAGTTAGCGATTAACAACCAAGTTGATCGGTTCAATCTGGTGATTGACGTGATTGACCGGGTTCCTAAGCTGGGTTCTGCTGCTGTCTATGTTAGAGAACGCATGAAGAACGAAATTATTGACAACCGGAATTATGCTCACGCTCACGGTACAGATAAGCCAGAAATTGTCCACTGGAAGTGGCCTTACTAAGTTGATTTGAGTTCAGGACTTACGCAAAAGAATTCTTCGTTGTCTATGCGTAAGTCCTAGTCATATAGAAATCGAAGTCCTGCGCTTGCGACAAATCAAAAACTTTTTCACATCCTTTTATGTTTTCAAGGAATGCCGATGTTGCTCATGGGAGATGAGGTCAGGCGATCGCAGCAGGGCAATAATAATAGTTACTGCCAAGACAATGAACTGAGTGAGTTTGACTGGAGCAGTATCGAAAAACACAAGGATTTATTGCGCTTTATCCGAGGACTGATTCACTTCACCTAATCCTTAAAAATCTTTCGGCAAAAAAACTTCTCAGTGTTACTTATGGCAGTTATGAGCCGCACATCGTCTGGCATTCACGTTTGGGTAGTGGAGAGGGCTGGCACCAAATTGTACCCTTAATTGCAGATCAAGAATATCAAGCTGAGGGGCGATCAGTAGTGTTGCTGATGGTGCGTTCACTGCTCTTATACTAACCGTGACTGTACTCTCATTCAAAATTAGTGAATACGATGAAAACATTGATCGTGAATGCAGGCTCCAGTAGCCAAAAAAGCTGCCTTTATGAGATTGTTGGTGATGCACTTCCCAACCATCCTCCTCAGCCTCTGTGGGAAGGCCAAATTGATTGGACTCACAGACAGGGGTTGGCAGAACTGAAGGTTAAAACAGCTTCAGGGGCTATTCTCAAAGAAGAGTTACAGCTAGAGTCTCGCCCCGCAGTGCTTGCTCATTTGCTCAAAACACTTTGGAGTGGAAACACTCAAGTAATCGAGCAACCAGAGGCAATTGATGTTGTCGGGCATCGCGTAGTGCATGGAGGTCTGGAATATCAGCAGAGTACTATTATTAACTCTGAGGTCAAAGAGGCGATCGCTCGTCTTGCCACCCTTGCCCCGGCTCATAATCCTGCTAATCTCGAAGGAGTCGAGGTCTGCGAGCAAATTTTGGGAAAAGTGCCCCAAGTGGCTGTATTTGATACTGCCTTTCACGCCCAAATTCCAGAGGCTGCGGCAATATACCCTGGCCCTTACGAGTGGGTAGAGCAGGGCATCCGTCGCTATGGCTTTCACGGCATTAGTCATCAATATTGTGCTGAACGCACAGCTCAGATTCTGGGTCGAGATTTGCTATCTCTGCGGTTAATTACTTGTCATTTAGGTAATGGTTGTTCTCTAGCAGCGATTCGTAACGGTCGTAGTGTTGACACGACGATGGGGTTTACACCATTAGAAGGATTAATGATGGGTAGTCGCTCAGGATCTGTTGATCCTGGCATTTTGATTTATTTACTACGACAGTATAATTACTCGGCTGACAAACTAGATGAACTGCTTAATAAAGAATCTGGGTTGCAGGGAGTATCTGGTGTGTCGAGCGATCTACGGCAGATTCTAGAAGCCATCGCCTCTGGCAACCACAGAGCGCAACTAGCGGTAGATATCTACCTACATCGCCTGCGGTCTGGTATTGGTGCTATGCTCGCTAATTTGGGAGGGCTAGATGCTCTAGTTTTTACAGCAGGAGTGGGTGAAAATGCGGCATTAATTCGGGAAGCTGCTTGTACTGCCTTTGAATTTTTGGGGCTGAAACTCGATCCACAAAAAAATACTCCATCACCATTTGATCGGGAAATTACAACGCCTGATTCAGCAGTACGGGTTTTGGTCATTCATACTCAAGAAGATTGGGCGATCGCGTGCGAGTGCTGGCAACTTCTTTGAAAAACTGGTGTAGACGTTGCAAATCGAAGGGATGATGCAGATTTTGCTGTTAGCAGACCAAGGTTATCCAAATGAAGCGATCGCATTGATGTTAATGATAGTAAATCAACAGTATATACAACTTTTGATCCAAGTGAAGCTAGAAGAATTATTAATCGTTTAAAGTTTCATTACACTCCAAAGCATGGTAATTGGATTGTATCAATATAGCGTTGTTGGTTAAATGAGGTATACGCTAAAGTTTTAAATGCTTTACTGGCCTAAATCTTGGTGTATTTAACTTGTGTGAGAACCGCTAGATATGAGCAATTAATTTCTAAAATTAAGCGATCTAATTCGTTTTGGCGGCCAGTAAATTTTATAAGCTTTGCCTACAATATTCTGACTGGGGAGAAATCCCCAAACATGGGAATCTAAGCTGTTGTTGCGGTTGTCTCCCATAACAAAATACGATGAACCTGGTACGGCTTCCTCTTCCCATTGATAAGCTGGGGGTTCGGCAATATAATGTTCGCGGAGGGGTTGGTCATTGATATAAACGACACCGTTGCTAACTCGCACAAATTGACCAGGTTCGCCTATTACCCGCTTGATAAAAAAATGTTTGGTTTGATTAGTTACATCCTTATCTAAAATTTGAGCGGCTAAGGGTTCTTCAAATACAATTAAATCGCCTCGCTTTGGTAGGTAATAATTTGATTTCCTAACTAATATTTTGTCTCCTACCTGGAGGGTAGGCTGCATTGAGTTACTGGGAATTGAAAAAATATCAATTTGTCGTGAAAGCCAACTAGGAAAATAACTAATAGTTAGTCTAAAGGCCAGCGTTAATCCAACAATAATTAGGATAATATGCTGCTTGGAAATGGTGTGTTGTCGCGGAAAAGTAATATAGGCATGGTAACAAGCGATCGCGGCGATCGCTGCTGCAAATATAAGTAGTTGCGAAAACGTAGCGGCGACGGAAAAACACAATGTTGTTAAAAATAAAAAAATTGCACCGCTAACAATTTTTTTAATATAAAGTTGGCCTAAACCTGGCAGAATAAACGATAACAAAACTGCAAACCAAGGATCTTTGTTGATGACAGGGATAAGTTCGCGTTGGCTTTGCTCTATGCGTTTATTTACACAGTCGCGGGCATCAAATAAACTGAAAAGATAAATAAATAAAATAGGCAATAAACAGACGCCACCGACAACAGTGTTACCAGTAGCACTGAATAACGACCAGGCAGCGATCGCAATCATTACCGCCTGCATCAACATTAAAAACATTCCTCTTAACCTCTCTCCGGCATATATTTGACCGATGCCAGGAAAAAATAGCGAGAGATTTACAGCCAACCAGGGTTCTTTAGGCATCATCAACATTTAAGTAGATGGCAAATGTGGCAAGGCAAGGCAAAACCCAGAGTGTTGCTTTTTGTGTTTTACCTTCTACCTTCTACCTTACACAATGCCCTATGCCCTATGCCCCATTTCCCATTGCCTATTACAAGTTTTATTAACCCTAGCTGCGGCGGTGGACTAGAGTGGCAGTTGCTTGGTCTGTGGGCACTAATAGAATTTCGCTGATATTGACGTGGGCTGGTCGAGTAACGCAGAAGAACACCACATCAGCAATATCTTCTGGTGTCAAAGGCGTCAAACCCTGATAAACCTTATTAGCGCGATCGCTATCGCCGTGAAACCGCACGTTACTAAATTCTGTTTCTACTAAACCAGGATCTACTGAAGTCACGCGCACTGGCGTTCCTAGCAAATCTTGCTTCAATCCTTCAGTAATAGCTCTAACTGCGGCTTTGGAACCACAGTAAACATTGCCGCCTGGGTAAGTTTGATGACCAGCGATTGAGCCAAGGTTGACTACATGACCTCTACCGCGACTGACCATTCCTGGTACTATGTGGCGGGTCATATAAAGCAAGCCTTTGATATTAGTATCGATCATTTCTTCCCAGTCTTGAATGCTGCCTTCGTGGAGTTTATCTAAACCGCGACTTAGGCCAGCATTATTAATTAGAACGTCTACATCAGACCAAGATGGGGGTAGAGAAGAAATGGCAGATTCTACTTGCTCGCGATCGCGCACATCCATCTGCAACAAATGCATCTCGTTGTTAAACTCTTTACCAAGCTTGGCGGCAAGTTCTTCGAGGCGATCGCGGCGTCTAGCAGCTAGAATTAGTTTCGCGCCAGACGAGGCAAAAATATTGGCGCAAGCTGCACCAATGCCACTACTCGCCCCTGTGATAAAGACGATTTGATTTTGGATGGATGTGTTTTTGCTCATAGGTAATGGGTAATCGGTAATGAGAAGACAACCGAATGGGGGTAAGCAAGTCAAAAGCATTCCCAGGCAGGGCCTGGGAACGAGGGCAAAGAATTAATTACCAAGTGCCAATTACCAACTACCAAGTTATTTTAATACTTGCAGGCGTTGGGTAATCATCGTCATGCCGTCAGCCCGCAATAAGACAGCGGAAATCCAGTAATTGCCTTGTTTAGCAGGAGCTTTACCCATCTTGAAGATGCCGCCAGATGAGAGTAACTCCAGATCGAAATTACTGGGTTTGAGATAGCGATCGCTCTGTACGGGTTCTTCTAGTGCCGAACCCAGCAGCAGATCGTCGCCTAGAGGTTCTTTGACAATCGCATCAAAGCTATACTCCTGACCGCTGCGAACCTGCTGCGGTAACTTGATTTCTACTTCTGGAGGTTTTGCCCCAGAAGTAAGCTGGGTGCGCTCTGTGAGAATATCTTGGCGGACAATTTTTGTGCCTTCAAAAAGTTGGCGCGATCGCACGCTTGACTCAAGTTTCGTGTCCTTGCCATCCACTAACTGGCTTCCAGCGATCCGAGTCACCGTTTCGGCGACAAAACCATTAGCCCCGGGTTCCCACGACTGGAGTTCTGTACGATAGGTCAGCTTTGGGTAACGCTTCCACAGTTCGCTTAAAGCCTTTTCTACCGAAGGGCGAGTTAAGCCGTCGGAGTGGCTAAAATTCGGGCTGTAGAACTGCATCACCGACTGGACGTTTTTGCTATTAGCAGCGGCATCAATTTGCGTCAGGGTGTTTTTGAGCTGGGATGGTGCTTTATCCGGACTTTCTGCCCGGACGTTAGTGGTTATTAAGACACAGCTACACCCAACCATTAAACTGAGGATGGGTGCAATGAATCGCGCAGAGTGGGTTACAGGGTTACGCATCGGTGATAATCAGCTATCAGCAGACTTTAGGCTTTAAACTTCACTTTAGACAATAGAGCTATCCATGTCTGTAGTCCATAGTTCATAGAGTATAGTCGCTAATCCGCTTATCCACAGTGATTTTGGAATACAGCCAAGGGTAATTTGGAGAACTAACACGATGTCGAACGCATCAAAAAAATTGCTAATAGCGGCGAGTGGCACGGGGGGGCATCTATTTCCGGCGATCGCACTAGCCCAACAACTGCCAGACTACAAAATTGAGTGGTTGGGCGTCCCCAACCGACTAGAAACCCAGCTTGTACCAAAGGAGTATCCCCTCCACGCTATTGAGGTGGAAGGATTTCAACAACGCTTTGGACTGGGAACGTTGGGCATTTTGCTGCGGCTGACTGGTTCAATCCGCTATGTGCGCGAACTGCTAAAAGAAGGACAATTTGATGGATTGTTCAGCACGGGGGGCTACATTGCCGCACCAGCAATTATTGCGGCGCGATCGCTAGGCTTGCCTGCGATTATGCACGAATCCAACGCCCTCCCCGGCAAAGTGACCCGCTGGCTGAGTCCTTGGTGTACTAAAGTGGCTATCGGTTTTGAATATGCGGCACACTATCTACCCCGTACCGGAACGGTGTATGTAGGGACTCCGGTGCGATCGCAGTTTCTTTCACCGCAAAAACTAGATCTGCCAATTCCTGACGACGCCTTTTTGATTGCGATCGCAGGTGGTTCTCAAGGCGCGGTTGCCGTCAATCAATTAGTAAGACAATGCGCCCCAGCTTGGATAGAAGCAGGTGCGTGGATTGTCCACCAGACAGGAGATAACGACCCAGAAGCCCAAAGTTTCCAACACCCGCATTATTTTTCCCTACCTTTCTATAGCAACATGGCGGGACTGCTGCAAAGAGCTAATTTAGCAATTAGCCGCGCTGGGGCTGGAACGCTTACGGAACTTGCAGTAACGAAGACTCCTGCAATTTTGATTCCTTATCCTTTTGCTGCTGAAGATCACCAAGTTTATAATGCCCAAATGTTTGCCTCGACTGAGGCAGCTTTGGTTTTCCGGCAATCGGAAATAACACCCGAATTGTTAGAAACTAAGGTGCTGAACTTAATGCGATCGCCAGCACAAGTTGCACAAATGGCCCAACGCACTGGGGCGCTAGCAGTTACCGACAGCGCCGAACGTCTGGCACAAATGGTACGTGAAATGCTTGCTTAAGTGGCGCTATGTTCGGTCACGCGATGGCATTTATAAATCGTTCGACCGACCTACTGTATGGGGTTCGCGATTAGTTTTGGGGGAACGCATAGGCTGTTCGCGTTTGCGGGTTAAACCACCCAGACCAGCCAAACCTAGCAAGCCTAACCACCCCAAATTAAAATCGCGATCGCGTTGTGTTTGTGTTTCCACAACATCATTCTGAAGGGGAGCTACGTCTGTATTAGGTCGCTGAGTAGGAGTATCTGTATTTTGAGCAGAAGCAGGAAGGCTTAAAGACAAAATGGCCAAATTCGCTGCAAAAACTCCAGAGAATAAAACTTTAGACAATTGGGAGCGATTCATAATTCATCCTCTATGTTCTTTCTCCCTTAAAGCTATCGGCTGGCGCTAGGAACAAAATCAATCTGTAGCTGTAAACTCACAGGATAAACCGTATTACTGTAGGGATAGAAACCTTGTGGGTGATACTATTGCGGTATATTACTGCAAGGGTTTTTCTATATGAAATTTAAATTTATTGCCACAGTTGTATTGCTAGCCTCAAGCGGGTTCGTGGCTCCGGCTGAGGCTCAAAATCGTGAGAACATTTCGCCGATACAGCCATCTGCTCAAACTCAACCAAGTAGCGATCGCGTTCTGCAAGCTTGTTCCCGCGACGCTGCTGATACTCTACCCAGCCCATTTATCGATGTGTCGCCTAACGACTGGGCGTTTAAAGATGTACTGAGTATATATTACTGCGGTGCTTATAGAGGCTCGATTCCTCCAGATAAGGCTAGAGAGTTGCAACAACAATCTAGCAACCAAAATCGACAAGTTTAAACTGTAACGGATATTGGTGATTTTATACTTTAGAATAATTTTAAATTCCAAAGTTTAAAATCTCATACTTTTCAATTTTTTATTGGCGATCGCTAACTTTACCAGGGCTATTATTATGCGTGGTTTCACTCCTGCTATTTATTTTTTGGTTGCGATCGCTGTCTCGTCTTTAAGCTACATAGCTAATGCCAACCCAAGCACTACGGCTTCTACAAAAAATAGCGATACTTCAACCGATATTTTTACCCCCCAACTAGAGCAAATTAGAAACAGCCTGTCTCCAGGGTGGGTGATGCGCTTGCCATCTCAGCGTTCGATAGGGGATAAATTAAATGCTCAAAGTAGCAAATACATTCTTGGCGTCTATCCTTCAACGCCGGAAGCTGGTTTAACAGTTAGCATTTTTAGTTGCAAAGAGCAACAATCCTCTTGTTTAGTCGGCAGTTTTGTCGCCGCTGCCAAAGATTCAATTAATGCTCAAAATGAATTAAAAAAACATCAGGCGGCAGCTACGCCGATTACTCTAGCTAATAATGATAAGGGATATTTATTGGAGGGGATAAAACAACAGCCCGTATCTAGTTTTTCATCGGTGATGTGGGAGCAAGATAACCAAATATATACAGTCAGGTTCCCAAGCGAGTTGCGCCAGGATATCCTTTATATGGCTTATTCGATGAGCCGCGAAGTACCAATTGAAAGCGCGATCGCATTACAAAAAATACCTTTAGAAAATTCAGTTACAGTAAATAAAGGTGTAGAACCTGAGCCAAAAACTGAAGAAGTAACTATAAAATATTCTGGTAATTCTGTAGATAAAAGTATTGGAGAAAATGCAGCGCGATCGCCAAACCTTATTATCGCCCAAAATGAGCGCTTAGATAGCCAACCCTCGGATAAAAATGATTTAGCTAATCCTACCCCAACAAGTGTTTTACAAAATCGTCAGCCTATCCTAACAACAGCAAACCAATTGCGACAAGGTGAGGTTTTAACTAACGTCCGCTACCGCCAATCTTTCCCATCAGGAAAGTCTAGCGATGTTGGTTTGACTGGTCAACCAACTTTAGGATTTACTTGGGGTGTAACTAACAACCTGGAGCTTACTTTAGAGGGACAAACAGTTGATAACTCAGGCCCGCGTCGCCAAGGGCCTTTCATTGCACAAAGGATAGATAGATTGGGGAATGGCCCCAACTTTTTTCAAGAAATTACCTTACAGGCAAAGCACAGAATTTGGCAGAATGAGGAAGGGACACAAGCTATCAGCGGTGTAGTTGCTACTTCAATAGGAAATGCAAAACGCCCTTACACTTTTTCTGGCCCTGCTGCGTCAAGCGT
This sequence comes from Microcoleus sp. FACHB-831, assembly GCF_014695585.1. Taxonomy (NCBI): domain Bacteria; kingdom Bacillati; phylum Cyanobacteriota; class Cyanophyceae; order Oscillatoriales; family Microcoleaceae; genus Microcoleus; species Microcoleus sp. FACHB-831. The sequence continues at coordinate 89,187 of NZ_JACJON010000032.1, forward strand.
AAAAAATGAGGGAGTAGTTACTTCGCTAGAGTTGCCTTATACAATCGCACCGGATGAGCGTTTGCAGTTGACTTTTTCACCAAAAATTGCATTTTTACCAGAAAGTAATGCTTTATATTTTAATCGTCCTCCAATCGCCAATCCTGGTTCTTTTGGTACTACCTTTGGCTTGGCAGGAGGTGTTAGCTATCGCATCAATCCAAGGCTGATATTATGGGGAGATGCATTTGTTCCGGTAACAGGTAATAACACAATTAGCCGCGAGACGGGATTGCCTGCTCGAACTATTGCTTTTAATGCAGGAATGCGGTACTTAGTCAATCCTAGATTGTCTACAGATTTATTTGTTTCTAATACTTTAGGTAATACAGGTGCTTTGTCTGTAGTAGCCGATAGAGCTTTGGCTTCTGTGGGTTTAGGCGTTACGTTTTTACCAGGAATTACCGGAGCCAATCGCCGCTACTCTCAACATTTTGATTCCACTCAGCAGCCACCTCCTAATACTCCGGCTGGATTTGCTTTGTTAGATGGCGGTAATGTTCCTAGCCAACAGATGCGCGTGACTTTGCAAGCAGGCGGACAGGGGATATTAAGTGGAATTAGATACGGAATTTTAGATGATTTGGAAATTGGGGCTTTTCTAGATAGTATTCCCGGCACTATAGATGAATCTGAGTTAGGATTTAGCGGAAAAATACGATTTTTGCATCAAGCAGATGGCGACCCGCTTACACTAAGCGGCGCGGTGACAATAGCACGTTCAAATAATGTGCTTGTAAATCTAATTAATAATAATCGCAATGAATTTAAAGAACAAGGTTTGAAGAAGGGTGGGTTTGCTTTTAGTAACGAAGAAGAGGGGGAATTGTTTATTGTCACTCTCTCTACGCCTATGAACTATCAATTTAAAGGTGGAAGTGCGCTATGGCTAACTCCTACTGTGGCATACGTGCAACGCAATGGATTGCAAATGGCGGGATTCAATGTAGGAGCCTCGGTTCCCGTAGTCAAAAACTTGGATGCGATCGCAGAAGCTGGTATAGACTTAAGCGGTAAGGGTAACGCTTTTATTGGCAATACTAGGGAGACAGTTATTCCCTGGATTTTAGGCTTGCGTTGGAATCCTTCCTCGGTTTTAGGTTTTTCAGATAGAAATATATTTTCTGGTTTGCAATTGGAAGCATACCTTACAAATCGTCTCGGTGCGACGCCTTTTCAAAGCCTAAGAGTAGCCGCCGATAATGAAACGACATTTGGCGTCGGCGTGGTGCTACCAATCAATCTTAGGTAATAGTTTTAGTTCAGATCCCCGACTTCTTGGAGAAGTCGGGGATCTCGCGGGGTTAAAAAGCTTGCAACTTGTATTGAGAGTTTGGTAAACCAAAAGAACTCAAAATTTCGGACATTTTGCCATCGATTGTCCAAGCATTATCGCTTTGCGCGATCGCTTTCACTACCATTCTTTGCGTCTCGTTTAATTCCTCTATTTTCACCTTAGCAGATACTTTTTTGCCAGTGAAAGCAAGATATAACAACATTTCAGCTATACTCAGGGCGCTGGATGCATCTACAAATTCTAGAGTTTGCATCAGGGGTGGGATGAGAAATGCGATCGCATCAGCTTTCAAATCCCCCAAACATTGGCTGACATCTGCCACAACATTACCATTCGCCCAAGGCAATTGGGAATACAATCCCGAAACTAATTGTGGTTCAGCCATCACATTTACCAGCACCTCTACCGCGTCGGGTGGGGTTTGCTCTTTAGCTAGTTTTGCCAGCGCCATTGCTGCTGCTAAAGTAACTAGATTATTTGCCTCCGAATTCATTATTGCTTCAAAAAGTTTTATCAGAGATTCAACTAATTCTGGTTGATGTACTGCTAAATTTCCCAAGCTCAACACCATGCTGGCTTTTACCCTTGGTTCTGCTTCTTGCTCTAAATGTTTAAACATCTGCGAGATGATTCCTACCACAGACTCTCTACAAAAAGCCAGCGTGTAAGCAGCAGTCATCCTAATATTTGGATCGTTATGTTCCAGCAAGTTTAAGTAAACATCTTTACCTGCATAAACTGCATCGCGAACGTTGTTTACCCAAATTAACTCTATTTCTTTTTCCAATTGATTTTTCACGAACTCTGGCGTATTTGGTTCCAGGGGTTCTTCGGAAATTTCATGTACATCTAGATACGATCTACCCTGCGCTAAGTATGCAAGCAACGTTAATATTTCATCTTTATCTTGTACAGTTTCACTTTGTAGCAGTTCTATCAAAAATGGAACGGCATATGATGTCGCTTCATAGACTGTACCTTGATGGCAAATATTGCTGTACAGCTCATTTATCGCCTTCCCACGAATGTCAGCATTATCTGATGCCAAGTTTCTAATCAACTCTGGGACATCATCAGCAGAACCATAAGCGTGAGTAAGTTGATGCCAGTTTATTGTTTCTAAGTCTTCCAACATAGATTTACTCCCCCTTTTGTTCTTTTTCTCTGTCTTTTTACCACAATAATCAAGAACGTTATCAGGGGTGCAAGTCAAAGCTTAAATTTCCTCCTTCTCATATTTGTAGTTGTCTTTCTGCTGCAACTATGCAATTAATATGCTTCGGAGGATAGATGCAAAGTTAGCTGTTTTTACGATTGGGCGATCGCTCTTTTTCTTGCTGCTGAGATAGCAACAGTTCTGGACTTTGGGAATTGGATAGTTCAGTTATCCTAATTTCTTCCTCCTGAGAACTGCCTAAAATTAAGTTAATAGTACGAGCGATCGCGCTTTTTGGATGTTTCTGAATATATCGCACAGAGAATGATGCGATCGCCACTCCCACTAAACCAGCGCCTAAGCTGAATAGAACCGAGAGTGTTAAATGATGCGGCGGGTTTAGACCAAAAGAAGGCTTGAAGTGAAACGGAATTAGTGTTAATTTTTGGTCTGGCTTTTCTGCAATGAGATAAGGTGATGCAGTAGCAGCAACACCAGCAGTACCAATTCCTACACCGACAATAGCAACGGTATTTTGTAATTCACGATCTCGTTTTTTTTCTTTTCTTTCATTATCTTGTAACGTTTGTTGCAGTTCGCGATCGCTATTTTTTTCTCTAATTTCTGCTTCGCGATCGCACTTGGCTTGTTCTATTTCAACTAAACCCCGTAATGTATTGATAAATTCGCCAATCAAGTCTTTACCTGGTTGGATATAGCTGAGGTAGGTTTCTATCTGGTCGAGGTAGCGTTTACAGGTAGTTTCGCCAAACTCTTGCCAAGTGGAAATATCGCCCGTTTGCCAGAATTTTTGTAAGTAATTTTGATAGTTTATCTGATTGGTTTTGATGGTGGTATAATGTGCTTGCAGATTTCTCAGTTGCCGTTGATACTGCATCGATAGTGATGGCATTAATTCTAGAAGTTTTTGCAGTTCTTCTAATGGCTGATCTGGCTTAAATTCTTTAATTTTGGCTTCTAGCTGACTATAAACTTTTCTGGCTTCACTATAACTTTCTCGCCCTTGCTTATAGGCATATTCAACTTTGTGATGAGTCCAAAGTAGTTCTCTCGTCCAATTATAACTATCAGAATTAACGCTAATTGATTTATTGTTTATTGAAACTAGCAACCGATAATGAGAAGTTGATTCTTTTGTAGCTTTATTAATTAATTCATATTCAAATAATGGCATTTCAAACAATCTTCCCTGCTTGACTAAATTCCCTTTGTATTCTGTATTTTCTAGGAATTTATCGATAATTTCTTGAGCTAAGTCTTTACACTTATTAATAGTTATTTCATCTTGCCCATAAAGCCAAAAAGTTTGCCCAATAAAGTTTACAGATTTCTCAAATAACAGAGAGTTTATCGATAAGTCTTTAATTTGTGCTGGAGTGATTTCTGGTAGTAAAAGAGTTAGATCAAAGGCATAGGTATCGTGGAGTAAAAATGGCTGTAATGAACCACTAATATTTAATTCTCGGAGTTTAATAGAAGTTAGTTTAATCGGTTGCTCATCTCTTGTGAGCCATTCATTGGTTAAGTTTAATGCACCTGGATTGTGTTTATAACTTTTTGAGTCTTTATCAGCCAGATAATAACAAGCTAACTGCGATTTAAATGCTGTTTCCTGCAATTCTGGGAAAGGTAAATCTTTGCCAATATTAATTAAATTTTCCCAGATTAATTCTGCCTTAGCTGAGGATCGATCGAGGGGATCGGCTAAAGTTTGACATAGGTGAAAAGTATAGACACTTAGGCTAAAGTTTCTCATACTGATGGTGGCGGTTTTGGGGAAGATTTGTCAGTATCATCAACTTGTACTGCTTGTTCAATTATCTTTATGAGTGACTCAGTTTTTTCTCCCGGTTTAGTATCAGATTCACTTCCAGCGATTCCTTTATTTACATTCATCAACTTAGTATTGTATTTTCGCTTAATCGCTGGTTTATCTTGTAGCCAATTTTCAATTATCTTGATATTATCTTCATCATTGTCTGTTAATTCATCTTTGAGAGAAGCTAGGGCATCTCTCAGGTTAATAAATAAATCAGCTTCTTGAATTAGTTGTTGGAAAATTTCTAATTTGCCGATGCTATTAGTCATGTTTTGCTCTCCTTTGCCAGCCGCACAGAAGCCAGCCCAATGATAGGGATTTTGATAGATTTTAGCATTGGCTCCTTGGGTTGCTTTGTCGTCTTCCAAGCAGTCTTGTAAGATTTGTCGCCAGTTATCGTCTAAAAGGTGACATTGGTTTGTCCAGTCGATGAAGCCTTGGATGTCGGTGTCTCGTACCCAGATTTGTGCCTGGTTTAATGCCAGGGCGAGTTTACCGGGTTGGTGGTAGAGGTTTTCATAGGTTTTGATTAGTAAAATCGCTGTGGAAAAAGCATTTACTGACCACAGGCTGACGTATAAGCTGGGGCTACCCGCCAAGAGGAAACCACTGGTAAGGCTGATGTATTCGTCGGTGTTGTCGAGTTGAACTTGTCCGGTTTCGCAGGCGGAAAGGGTGACTAGGCTGCATTCACTGAGGTTGAAATAGCGGAAGATTTCTTCTAAGGTAAGAGTGCCATCGGCTAGTTTTAAACCAGATTTTAGGGGATCGTTGGGGTTGAAAGAACCGTGACAAGAAAAGAACAGATGATGGCTGTTGGCGACTCGTTCGGCTATTTCTAATTTTTCCTCTGATTGTTCGCCTTTTTTGGCATTTTCTTTGCTTAAAATTTCTGGGTTGGGGAAAATATTTTTGATGCTTTCTACTTCCATGTCAGCAGCCATCAAGTCCTCTGTGGGGTTTTGAATGGCGAAAAATTTATCGAATTTACCCCGTTTGTACTTTTGGACTTGGTGGAGAATTTGGCAACTGGGGGCGTAGGAAACTCCACCGGGAAAGGCATCTATTAAATATTTGGGGGTGTTGTTGGTAACTGGGAGGGCGTGGAGAGGGAAGAGGTGGAGGTAGCGGTGGGGAATAAGGATTAGTTTATCGCAGGTTTTGGGAATGGAATTGAGTATTTCATCAATGTGGAGGATTTGGGCTAGGTTAGCTAGTTGGGTTTCTAGGCTGTTTTGCCATTGTTCACGGTTACTATAATAATCTCTTAAATATTCCCTAGTCCAATCAATTAATTTATTTAAATCAGACTCACCAAATTCTAAATATAGCGGTTTTAAGTTATTTTTAGTGATGATGAAAATACAAAAGAAATTACCTAAAATGTACCATTCTACAATTACTGTTTCTTCATTTGTTAATTCTATAATTTGCCTAAATTCTAGAAATTTATAAGGATATTTAGAAAGAAACTCTTGACGCAACTGATTAATTTTATCATGATTGGGGTCAGTCGATTCAGCTAATAATTTACTTTGTTCGTCAATTTCTTTTTGTATTCGTTGTAAATCCTCAGACAAAAGTCCTAAGCTTTGACCTTGATAATTTAATTCTTTAATGGCTTGCATTTCTAATAAAATTCTAACTTTACTGCGTTCTGCATATTCTACAGCCTCAGCATATTTTTCTATTTTTATGCAAATTTTTACCATTGATTGATAAAGATGATTATTTATTTCATTTAATTTTTGCTTATATTCTTGATCGGATAATATCTCACCTTGAATAAATCCAGCCACATCATTTACAATTAAATTATCGTTAATATTTATAATATCTATAATATCATTGTGATAATTTTTAGTTTTGCTTGGTATATTGCGACCGTATATTTCTGTTAATACTTGACCATTATCCAAAGAAGGAAACACTATATTTCTACTAAAGTTTACTACCTCTATAGTTTCCTGAAAACATTCGTAAGCAGCCAATAATTGATTGCTTTTTTCATAAGCAATTCCTAAGTTAAATTTAGCTTCTAAATACTTGTATTTATTTCCCAGTAAATGATAAACTTGACTTGCACCAGAAAAAGCAATAATGGCTTTTTGTAAATTATCTTCGACACTATTCTGTTGTTTATTGGAGTAAGCAACACCCAAATTGTTTTGAGATTCTGCCCATTGCATAGAGCAATTTAACCTAACATAAATTTGACTCGCTATTTCAAGAGCTTGAATAGATTCTTCTATATAATTTTCTTTGTACATTTTTAGTCCTTAATATTGAAGATAAGCAATACCTAAATTTTTTTGAATACTTGCATATCTTTCAGGATACTGCTCACGAGTATAAAACAATAAAGCGTCTTTATAAGCATAAATAGCCTGGTTTATATTATTAAATTTTTCGCCTCTTCGTCTATATAAATAAGCATTTGCTAGATTGTTTTTTAGCCTTGCCCAGTCTTGAGGAAATGACTTTTGAGTTATAACCTGACTAGCGGCTTCCAAATAAAAAATAGCTTTTTCTATATTCTCCTCTCGGACACCAATATTTCTGTATTGGTATGCTGTAGCTAGGTTGTCTTGTGTCCTTGCCCATTCATAAGGAAATGCCTCACGGGTACGAACCGTTAAAGCTTTCTCATAACAAGCAATCGCGCTTTCAATATTCTCTGCCCTCTCTCCCGTGATTCTGTTACTGTAGGCATTTGCCAAATTATTTTGCGTCATTGCCCATTGTTCGGGAAAGGCTTGGCGGGTGTAAACGGATAATGCCGCCGTGTAATATCGGATCGCTTGTTCGATATTCTCTGCCCTGTCTTCCCTGATTCTGTCCTTGTAGGCAGTTGCCAGGTTATTTTGCGTCGTTGCCCATTGTTCGGGAAAGGCTTGGCGGGTGTAAACGGATAATGCCGCCGTGTAATATCGGATCGCTTGTTCGATATTCTCTGCCCTGTCTCCCCTGATTCTGTCCTTGTAGGCAGTTGCCAGGTTATTTTGCGTCATTGCCCATTGTTCGTGAAAGGCTTGGCGGGTGTAAACGGATAATGCCGCCGTGTAATATCGGATCGCTTGTTCGATATTCTCTGCCCTGTCTTCCCTGATTCTGTCAGAGTAGGCAATTGCCAGGTTATTTTGCGTTTGAGCAAATTCTTCGCTCCCCGGTTCCCGATTACTTAAAACTATTTGATAACCAGTAATAGCAATTTCAATATTATTCGCTCTATTCCCAAGCGGAAAATTAGTAATATGAATACTCAAATTTTCAATGATGGCAACAATTGACTTAATTGCTTCTGGATGTTCTGCAATTAAATTCTCAGCCACTTGCTGTAAAATTTTACAGAAGCGGGCATTGAGGAGATGTTGCCGTTGACTGAGAATAGGGTAAACTCCGGCAAGACCACTATAGCTTTCTTCTGCTTGCAATAATTCTAGGATAAACTCTAAATACTCTCGCGGATTTTTCACCTCAGCATTATCGCTATCTTCATCATTAGTCCTCCCCAATAATTCCCCTAGCTGACTGGCAAGACTTCGCAAGAAATTAGCCGCATTCTCCTCTCCTTCCTCTGCCAACCTTGCTGCTACTGCCTCGCAAGCTTTCAGAAACCCTTGATCCAGCAATTCTGAGTTAGCCTGGAAAATCTGCGGTTCCTCACCGTTGGGGCAATTCAGCAGTTGTTCAATCAGATTCAGATAAGCTTGGAGACGACTTTCATTCATTGGGCGTGACCTTCAGCACTCATACTGCTTGAGTTTAACCGCGAAAACAGCCAACTTCCATAAAGTGCCAAAATTATTTAATTTCCTCACCCGCCTGCTTCCTAGAAGCAGGGCAAAGGCATCTTAATTATTTGGTGATGTCTCTCGATAAGGAAATAATTAACCTGGTGATTGGTAACGATACAAACCTTCAGCTCTAAAACCTTGAGTAACCAGTGGCGAGATTTCCGACAACTCTTGCGAAGTCGGGAATCTGAAGGCTCTCCTTAAATATCATCAGGATTAATGCCCAGCGATCGCAATCTTTCTGTTTCCAATCGATGAACGATTATAGCCGAATAACTCTAAGGTTTTGCCCTAATCTGTAGCATTATTCTCACAAAAAAGCGGCATTTTCTACGGTTTATTCACAAACGTGAGCTAAATTATTACGCAGATGAAAAGCGAAAAGCGTTAACTTTGGGTTAGCGAATTTGCCTGTGGGGGCATATCGCTCATTTGCTAGGAGGAAATGGGGGGGAACTGCCAGTTGAGGGACTCTGCTGAATGGCATTTTGTAAGACTTGTTTATTGAGTTTATATTCGGGAGCTTTGATGTGGGCAACCTTACTACCAGGGAGTCGCTCGAAACTCGTACCGCTACTTAATTGATTATTGAGTTGTTCGAGTTGTGCATCAAGGATTTTAGGGTGTTTTTCATACCAAGCGGCGATCGCAACCGAAAGTTTTTCGATATCATCGGGTAAAGGTTTGATTAACTGCGCTAAGTTAGCCCGATCTTCAGCCGAAAAGAGAGACGAGCGCTTATCATTTAATAACTCAATAAATGCTTCTAGATTTTGTTCGTCAAATGACATAATTTAGACTCTCAGAGTTTCTCAATTCAACCATTAACTGTACTCTCTGCGCGGCATTGAGATTTAATCGGTTGATTAATTCCTCTTTTGTAGCATTTCTCAGCCAAGTTTGGGCGGTATTGAGAGTAAGAGTGATAGTTAAGCCTGCTGTGAGATTCTGATAAATTTCATCATCACCAAGCCGTTAGATAGGTCATTGACAGCCCAAAGGCTGCTGACGACCCTGGGACTAACCGCAATCAGGAAACCGCTATGTAAGCCTATATACTCATAGCTGAGGGAACTGAAGTCGTTTAACCCTGTTTCGCGAGCGGAGAGGACGACTAGGCTGCAATTGGTATCAGCCATTAACCCACCATCGCTGTCGGGGTAAATAATCTCTTGTTTATTCAGAGGTTGAGTTGGTGCGATCGCTGAATATCTCCTTTGTTGGGAAGTGCGATCGATTTAAATTTTACTGCTCGTTAACCCCACGCAATATCTCTCTTACCTCCATTAAAATCTTTCCCAGCATATTTTTACCACTTCCATCAGCACCACATCCCCAGTAGCGATCGCTAGGGGAATTCTCCACAATTTCCGCATCGCCAGTGCTAAGTAATTCTTCGCGAATATCTTTGTGAGTTTCAAATTTCCGCAGTACAGCTTTACGCATAATGTCATCTTTCACCTGTTCCCAATCACTGCGGAGAGGAAGAGAGCGATCGCGCCCCATGTTAGCGGCAACTTTCGGCTTTTTCACCAGTCTAATTTGGTCTGCGTGAGGCGTCCCGACAAACTTTTGCGCTTGAAAATAATGTTCGCTAGTCGGCCAATAACATCCATCCAACTCAAAGCCGTGAGGGGAAAAATTAGAGAAACATCCGTACTTTTCTCTAACGCTATAAAAGTAAACTGTCGGAGATTCTTCAGAATAATTAGCCATTTCGCTATGCTTAGTAGTTGCCAATAAGTATATGGACTAAACATAATTGTAGGGTGGGTACTGCCCACTAAATCTCTAAACTCCACAGACAAAGCGGATGGTGGCCACTGCCGGGCTACGTTTAATTATGCCCACCTACTTAATTGACAGTGTGGGGCGTTGTCAAGTATGTATCTAGGCATTGCTGAAGGCGATCGCGCAGTTCCCTATCGTTATCCGCTGGCTATCCTTTGCGAAACGATAGCCCCCTGTTAGCCCCACAGCAGCACAAATCTCAACAACGCAGACTGTAGATTACAACATTCGTAGCAAAACCATTATTTCAATAATATATTTATGAAAATGGGGAGAACAATTAGTTTCGATAACTGTCCATCAGTTTGAATGTATATATTTTGGTAGATGACAATCAATTCAGAGCGAATAATTTGGGTACAGAGTTTGTGCTGCCCAATTTACCCAACAAAGTTAAAATCGGCAAGTATATAACTGGTTGAATATGGTATCTAACTCTACTGCCTTCTCGGATATTCAAGATCATTGGGCACGCTCATTTATTACCCAACTCGCTCAACGAGGCATTTTTAGTGGGTTTCCCAATGGCACTTTTCGACCAAATCAATCAATGAGTCGCGCTGAATTTGCTGCTGTAGTCAGCAAAGCGTTTACAAGACCTGTGAAGCGGAGTTATGTCCCATTTGTTGACGTGCCTTCTAGCTACTGGGCGGCTGCTGCGATTAAAAAAGCTTACCAAAGTGACTTTATATCGGGTTTTCCTGATAAGCGCTTTCGTCCTGAAGAAAGGATAACCAGAGCAAATGTTCTAGTTTCTCTTGTAAGCGGTCTGGAAATAGTCTCTGACAGTACAACAGATATCAAGGCACAACTGCCAAAGCTTTATCAAGATGCCGCTACCATACCGCAATATGCAACAGACAAAATAGCGATCGCTAGCGCTGCTGGGCTTGTAGTTAATTACCCAAACTTGAAATTACTCAACCCTAATCTGGCAGCAACAAGAGCGGATGTAGCAGCTTGTATTTATCAAGCTTTAGTCTATCTAGAGCAAGTTCCCAAAATTCCATCTAACTACATCGTAGTTATAGATAAAACTGTCGCCGTTAGCCACCCAAGAGAGTTGCGGGGCGTGTGGGTTGGTAATATCTGGAACAGCGAGTGGCCTTCCAAGCCTGGACTCCCAGTTGAACAACAAAAAGCTGAACTAATCACCATACTTGACCGCATGAAAGCGCTGAACATGAATGCGCTGATGTTGCAGGTACGCACAGAAGGAGATGCAATTTATGCTTCTCAATTGGAACCTTGGAGCTTTTGGCTAACAGGAACTCCGGGCAAAGCACCAGAACCATTTTACGATCCCCTCGAATTTGCAATAGCAGAAAGCCACAAGCGCAATATTGAACTTCATGCTTGGTTTAACCCCTATAGAGCCAGAGTTTCGACTAAACAAACTCCCCCTCCTGTCAGCCCTCACATTGCCGTCACCAATCCAGAAGCAGTTTATGAATGGGGCACTGCAATGTGGATGGACCCTGGCCTTAGAGTTGTTCAGGACAAAACTTACAATGTGATTCTCAATGTCGTGCGTCGCTATGATGTGGATGCAGTGCATCTAGATGATTATTTCTATCCCTATCCCATCGACGGTAAGCCTTTCCCCGATGATAAAACATATGCAGCTTATCAGTTAGCTGGGGGTACGTTGAGCTTGGGCGACTGGCGGCGCGATAATATAAATCAGATGGTTCAGCGCTTATCGAAGGGTATTAAAGCAGCAAAACCTTACGTCAAATTTGGCATTAGTCCCTTTGGTATTTACCGCGTCGGAGAACCAGCACAAATTCGAGGTTTGGATAGTTATCAGGAGCTTTATTCTGACTCCAAAAAATGGCTGGAGCAAGGCTGGGTTGATTATTTATCTCCGCAACTTTACTGGCGCATCGAACCGCCTGCTCAGAGTTATCCGGTTTTGCTGAAGTGGTGGAGCGAACATAACCCAAAGAAGCGACACATTTATGTTGGTAATAATTTAAATAAGCTGGATGGGAAGCTCTGGACAAGTGAAGAAATTGACAACCAAATTGAGATTACTCGCAACCTTAAAGCGCAGTTTTCACTGGGAAATATCTTCTATAGTATGGAGGCTTTAGCTGAAAATCGTCAGGGCATTTATGACAATTTCAAAAACTTAGTTTATGCCCAACCCGCCCTGGTGCCAACTATGGCATGGCTGAATAATGTGCCTCCAGCCCCTCCAGCAAGTGTTAGCGTGAGCAACAACAACATTACTTGGAATGCAGCTTCGACAGAAAATATTCGTTACTGGACGCTCTATAGAAAAAATGGAGATGTTTGGAAGCTTCTAAAAATCTTTGATGGGGCGACGAGAGTGGCAACTGTTGCAGCAGGAACTTATGCTATATGCGCCGTTGATAGGTTGGCGAATGAAAGCGGGGGAGTGGTTGTTGCTGTTAAATAATATGCGTAAGGGGGAATAAGGAAACAGTTAGGAGTTATGAGCTAAGAAGGCAGTAATTTTTACTTGTAACTCCTAAATGTTTTGGGCGATCGCGTTAGCAGTGTTGTGCGTAAGTAGGGTTGGTACATTCTTTTTCTACCGGATAAACATTAGACCACGCACAAAACATCCGCAGGCAATTTCGACCCTCACCCTTGGCTTGATAAAGGCAGCGATCGGCCTGACGCAATAAAGTTTGAGAATCAACTAAATTAGTACCGCTAGCGATCGCGCCACCGATACTGATCGATACTGATAGCAACAGAGTCTCAGAAACCTTGATTGGGTCTTTGGCTATGCAAGAGCGTAAAAATTCGCCGTATTCCCAAGCAGCTTCCGGACTCAGCCCTTGGGTGATGCAGACAAATTCTTCGCCGCCATAGCGATACAACTGGCTGTTGGGGCGTGCGTTCGACTGCAACCGTCCGGCGATCGCTTGCAATACGCTATCTCCTACACTATGACCGTGCGTATCGTTAACCCGCTTGAAATAATCCACATCGATCACGAACAGACATAAATAGCGGTAGCGAGTATTAGCATCGCGGTTCCCCACCTGTCGCAGCATATGCGGTAAAGCCCGATCCATTGCCCGACGATTTAATAAACCTGTCAGCTGATCGGTAAGTGAAAGGGATTCTAGCAGTTCGTTACGTGCAGTAAGCTGCTGGTTAGCTTGTAGCAATGCTTTATTTGCTACTCGCAATTCTTGCATTAACCCCTGCGATCGCAGCCCAGCTCGCACCCGCGCCCGCAATTCGCTCATATCAATTGGTTTTGATAGATATTCATCTGCGCCTGTATCAAGCCCTTCCACTCGGTCTTTTACATCCCCCCGAATTGTTAGCAAGATAAAAAATGTTACTGATAATTCTGGATCGGACTTTATCTGGCGGCACACCTCTAGCCCATTCAGCGCAGGCATCATCCAGTCACAGATGATTAAATGAGGGCGTATTTGCCGTGCTTTAGCCAAACCATCTTCACCATTGCTGGCTACCGTGACTTCATGACCCATCAGTTGAAGCGAATTTTTTATTACTAACAAAACGCTGGGATCGTCATCAATAATTAAAATTTTCGCCATCGAGGAAACTTGCGTCGAGCTGCTATTACCAACTGTTAGGCTTAACGTCGATTCTGGTTCGCAAGTCTCTCCCTGAATCATTCTAGATGTGAAAGCTTGGACTCGCTCCAAATGCTTTTCTATCTTTATTAATAACTCAGGAACTCCCTCTAAGCTTTTTTGTTTAGCTTGACTTTCCATTGCAAGAGCGATCGCTTGCATGGATTGTACTCCTACATTGGCACTTCCACCTTTAATTTGGTGCGCTTTATGCTCTACCGTTATAAAATCCTGTACAGATATTGCTGTTTTTACACCTGTTAAATTCATTTGCGCGTCTTCTACAAACGCTTGCAAAATTTCTATCTGCAAATTTACATTTCCCAGCGTTATATCGTTCAAGCGGTTTAGATCGACAATGCCGTTGACATCCGCTTCATCTATTCTTGGTAGTAAGTTTCCTGGAACCGCTGTTGTTAGCTCTATCTGGCTATAGTCATTCTTGCCAGTTAAATTCACCTGACTCCAATGTTCTAAGCAAGCCCCTAATTCTTGTTCGCTGACAGGTTTTATCAGGTAATCATCCATCCCAAGATGGAGGCATCTGGCTCTATTTTCTATCATGCCATTCGTGGTAATGGCGATCGCTATTGTATGTTTACCTCTGCCTTCTAATTCACGTATCTTGCTGATGGTTTCATAACCGTCCAATACGGGCATTTGGCAATCTAGCAGCACGATGTCATAGTTCGACCGAGCCATCATCCCCAAGGCTTCTTGACCATTAGCAGCACTTTCCGCTTCATAACCAAGCTTTTTTAACTGTTTTAAGACAACCATTTGGCTAACGCGGCTATCTTCTACCAAGAGAATTTTCAGTCGTGACTGCTTGCTCATATATACCTATGGATGACTGGACTGTTAATTTAGTTGCTAAAATGTTAAATTATGTTAAAAAATCAACTTTTTTTTGTTCGTATAGAGCATAACATTGCCACGTTAATCCCTGTGCTTAGTACTAAGGCCAACAACTGTAATTCTACTGAGAAACAAAGACAATAGCTAGAGAAAATTGCTATACATCAGTAGATGCACTACTTGTTCGCACATAGGCTTTTCTCAAGCTTTAATAATTTTCTGGGGATAAACACAATTTATTGCAGGCGTTTTTAAAGACGCCAGTCTCCCCGCAGGGTGCATCAACATTACAATCTATTGAACTAACGTCACCACTGCCTTGTTTTCAATACATTTATAAAATTTAGAACGGCCATAGCGAGCGAGATGAAAGCACCTTTACCTGATAACGAACAAGAGCGCATTGAAGCGCTGCGGCAGTATGACATCCTGGATACCGCAGCTGAAGAGGCATTTGACGATATTACGCTTTTGGCTGCACACATTTGCTCCACCCCCGTTGCTGGCATTAGCCTAGTTGACTCAAATCGGCAATGGTTCAAATCTAAAGTCGGTCTTACGGCTCAGGAAACACCCAGGGATCTTGCTTTTTGCTCCCACACCATAGTGCAAAACGAACTGTTTGTTGTACCGGACGCTACACTCGACCACCGGTTTGCAAACAATCCTCTAGTAATTTCAACTCCTAACATCCGGTTTTACGCAGGGGCACCGCTAATTACAGTAGATGGCTTGGCAGTGGGAACCCTTTGTGTAGTTGATTCTGTGCCGAGATATTTAAGCCCTGAACAGATGGCCGCGCTACAAGTCTTAGGTCGTGGGGTAATAGCACAGCTGGAGTTACGACGGCAGAAACGCAGTAGCGAATCGCTAGCCATATTAACGCACTTCGGCGACAATCCGCGCAAGATGGCAGAGGAAGAGCAAGCTCATTTCTTCTCGCTTTCGCTGGATCTGCTTTGTATTGCTGATATGAAAGGCTATTTTAAACTATTAAATCCGGCTTGGACAAAAGCCCTGGGCTTTACAAATGAGGAACTACAGAGCAAACCATTCATAGAATTTGTTCATCCTGAAGACCGTGAAGCAACCATTGCCGAAATGCAGAAAGTTATAGCGGGTGTAGAAACACTTTCCTTTGAAAATCGCTATTTGTGCAAAGATGGTTCCTACAAATGGCTGTTGTGGAAAGCAACCCCGGTAAGCGAACAGGGATTAATTTACGCAGTTGCTCACGACGTTACCAATCGCAAGCATGCTGAAGAAGAAATGCGTCGCGCTCAAACGTTCCTTAATTCCATTTTGGAAAACATTCCTCACATGATTTTTGTTAAGGATGCGCGGGAACTCAGGTTTGTAAGCGTAAACAAAACGGGAGAGGAACTGCTTGGCCTTTCCAAAGAAGAGTTAATAGGGAAAAACGACCAAGATTTTTTTACCCAAGAGGAAGCCGATTTCTTTACGGCCAAAGATAGGGAAGTATTAGCAGGTAAAAAAATCGTAGATATCCCAGAGGAGCGGATACAGACTAAACACAAAGGTTTAAGGATATTGCATACTAAGAAGTTACCAATTTTGGATGCAGAAGGGGTTCCCAAGTATTTATTGGGTATTTCAGAAGATATTACCGAGCGCAAACAGGTACAAGAGGCGAGAAAAGAAACTGAAGATCGGTTCCGTCAGATGGCAGAAAACATTCGTGGAGCTTTCTGGATGACCGATCCCGAAAGAAAGCAGATGATTTATATTAGCCCTGGATATGAGGAATTATGGGGACGTAGTTGCGAAAGCTTGTATGAAAAGCCGGAATTATTTATCGAAGGAATTCATATTGAGGATCGCGATCGCGTAATTGCCGCCTTCGATAGCACCGGGGAGTACGATGAAGAGTATCGGGTTGTGCGGCCTGACGGGTCGATTTGCTGGGTACGCGATCGCGCCTTTCCCATTCGCAATTCTTCAGGGCAAGTTTATCGCATCGTCGGTACGGCAAACGACATCACAGAGCGCAAACAGGCACAAGAAGAATTAAATCGCCAAATCGAGCGATCGCACTTATTTGCCGAAATTACCCTCAAAATCCGCCAATCTTTGCAGCTCGACGAAATCCTTCAAACCACAGTCACAGAGGTGCGAACATTCCTCCAGGCTGACCGGGTTGTAATCTATCGGTTTTGGCCGGATAAAAGTGGCACTGTAGTCACCGAAGCCGTACTTCCTGGCTGGCCTGTCATTATAGACCACAACATCACCGACACCTGCCTGCAAACAGATTACCTCAAACTATATAGCCAGGGATGGATGAGGGCAATTGATGACATAGATCGCGCTGACATACAACCCTGCCACGCCGAATTTCTCAAACAGTTTGCAGTCAAAGCAAACTTAGTAGTGCCCATCTTGCAGAAAGACGAAATTTGGGGACTGCTGATTGCCCATCAGTGCGCTGCTCCCCGAAAGTGGTCTACCTTTGAAGTTGAACTTTTGCGCTCCATAGCCGATCAAGTAGGCATTGCCATAGCACAGGCTCAACTCCTAGAAGCAGAAACCCTCCAGCGTCAAGAACTAGAAATTGCCCGTCGCCAAGCCGAATTGGCCTCTCAAACTAAAAGTGCTTTCTTGGCCAACATGAGCCACGAAATCCGCACCCCCATGAATGCAGTATTAGGAATGACCGGGCTGCTTTTAGACACCCACCTGACTCCCGACCAACGGGATTTTGTGGAAACTATACGCATTAGTGGAGATGCGCTCCTTAGCCTGATCAACGAGATTTTAGACTTGTCTAAACTCGAAGCAGGGGAAATGGAGCTGGAAGTATTAGATTTTGACCTGTCCACCTGTGTAGAAGAAATCCTAGACCTGCTGGCTCCCCAAGCCCATGCCAAGAAACTAGAAATTGCTGCCTTGGTCTATCGCAACGCAGGAGGATCGTTTAAAGGCGATGTCGGTCGCCTGCGGCAAATTCTCACGAACCTGATTGGCAACGCGATCAAGTTCACTGAAGAAGGCGAGGTTCTTGTAAGGGCAGAACTGCAATCGGAAACCGCTACAGAATCTACGATTCGGTTTTCTGTCACAGATACCGGAATTGGTATCGCCTCTGAAGACCAAAGCAACCTTTTTCAACCGTTTTGTCAGGTAGACACTTCCGCCACCCGCAAATATAGCGGTACTGGTTTGGGATTAGCCATCTGCAAACAGTTGGTGAATTTGATGGGCGGAGATATTGGGGTTGAAAGTCAGCTAGGACAGGGAACCAAGTTTTGGTTTACCGTTACGTTCCAACGCACCAAACGCACTTCGGCTATGGATGATGCTGGACTGCTAGCAGGTAGGCGTCTGCTAGTAGTGGATGACAATGCCACTAACCGCAAAGTAGTACGCTTTCAAGTGGCCAACTGGGGTATGCAGGTGGATGAAGCGGATGGCGCAGCCGCCGCCCTCAAAGCTATGCAGGAGGCTGTGGATTGGGGAATGCCGTATGATGTCCTTCTCATCGATATGCAAATGCCCCTGGTTGATGGCATCAGCTTAGGAGAGAGGATTAAGGCTAATCCAGCCTTAGCACAAGTGCCATTGATCATGCTGACTTCGGCTGACCAAAGGGGTGAGGCACAAAGAGCTATCAACGCTGGATTTGTTGCCCATCTGGTTAAACCAGTGAAGCCATCGCGGTTACTAGATACTCTGTTGAGGTTCTTGCAGTTGCAACCACAAATAGCTTGTCCCATTGCTAACATGATGTCGAATGCGCCTCCTGCGACATCAACAACGCCGCCTCAACCCAAGGATTTCCCTGTTAAGCCGAAGCTAAGAATTTTGCTAGCTGAGGACAATTTGGTTAATCAGAAGGTGGCTCTGAAGCAGCTAAGTACTTTGGGTTACGAAGCGGATGTTGCTGCTAACGGCGAGGAAGTGCTGCGGCTGATAGAAAGAATTCCCTACGATTTAATTTTGATGGATTGTCAAATGCCAGTTCTAGACGGTTATGAGGCGACGCGAGTAATTCGCCGTCGCCAAGCTCTAGAACGCCGCATCCCATTTGCGAAGGTTTTGTCGGAGGGGAAGCGCCGTCCTATTGTGATTGCGTTGACAGCCAACGCGATGAAACAAGACCGCGATCGCTGTATTGAGGCAGGGATGGATGATTATCTGAGCAAACCTGTATCTAGGGAACAGTTGGCAGCAGTTATAGAACATTGGAGTCAAACTTTGTTCGCACCTGGCCCTATTGTCAACGTAGTTGTGAAGGAGCAGCTACCAGAAGAGATAGAAGCTAATATCATATTGGCTGAACCTGCGATCGCCAAGAGTGAAGATTTAAGCGATCTGGTTGATTGGGAATATCTCAATAAAATCTCTGAGGATAGTGAAGAGTTTGAGCTAGAACTATTGCAAATGTTTGTTGAGGAAGGTCAAACCCACTTAGATGCTCTAAAGATAGCGATCGCTATCCGTGACTTCGATCAACTTCAGCGAGAAGCCCATCATATCAAAGGTGCAAGTCTTAATGTGGGAATAGCAACGATGCGGGCAGCTGCACAAAATCTAGAACAGCTAGCTCATAACAACGAAATTGAAGGAGCAGATGAAATTATATTCAGTATTGAAACAGCGCTCTCTCGCATTCAAACATTTGTGAATTTTAAGCTCAAGAGCGATATCAACTGATAGCTAATATCTAAGCAAGTTTCTTGATGTCACCATAGGCGCGATAAAATTCGCCGCCTGCTGACTCGCGCACTTGTTCAACGAAGTAGCGATCGCCATCAAATTCATTCGTACCCTCAGCAACTTGTAGATGCAATCCTCCCCTGTTGCGCCACCGCCTCTTACTTTCCCACCCATTTGGCGCCGTTCTGGTGCAGAAAATTTCGTGAAGCAATGACATCAATATACCTTTTCAGCTTATACCATTTCACTTTAAATGTGATACACATAGTTGAGGAAGTGTTATCTTGAAATCTGTCCATGTCAGGTGTAGTAAAAATTAACATTACGGAAGACGCTGAAACTCTTCAGC